>VSNO01000028.1 GCA_009774375.1 Lachnospiraceae bacterium | reverse complement strand
ACAACCCAAAAAAACACAACAAAAAAGGAGGGAAGCGTCAGAAGAGAAAAAGAGACAGGAATGCATGTATGCACAAGATGTCTGCGTTCCGGTGCTGTTGAGCGTGCTTGATCATCAGAAGATGTGGTTTTTGAATATGGACATGGATCGTTGAGTAGGGGAAGCGCTGTCTTCCCCTATTTGTGTGCGGGTCGTCCGTCATCGCATGCTGACACATTTCCATTGAGTTTCCGTGTGCATAAAAAAGAAGCGCGCATGCGCTTCTTTTTTATGCTGTCTAACTTTCATAGTACCGGCTCTTTAAATTCTCATATTCCGTCTGGATCAGCAGCAAAGTCTTGGTATCGCCGCATTTGTTGTCAGGATGGAAGATCTTCAGCAATTCCTTGTAACGCTTCCGCAGGGCCATGTCGTTGTCAACACCCCTGAAAAAGCTTGTACTATCGTAAATGCCCGACTCATACTGTTGATATGGCTTGGGACTGGACATCTTCTGACGCCTGTATTTGCTTCTCTCATGTTCGAAATTCAAACGCTCGCACTCCAGCGCCTTTCTGTCAAGCGCAAGCTGCTGGTATGCGTCCTCGATGATCTTCTGCTTTTTGGCGATAAAGATCTCATTGTCGTCAAAACGCTTTTTGATCATTTTTTCCCGCACTTCAAGCGCATTTTTTTCCCGCTCCAGTTTCCTCTTCAGATCCTGCAGCTCACGGCTGAGATCCTGTAGCTCGTCCCTCTTTGACTGAATGCTGACCTGCTCCTGAAACATCCAGGCTTTCATCTTTTTGATGTCCTCCGGTGCCTCGGCATTCATGAGTTCCTCATCAAAATCCAACATATTGGTCTACTCCCTCTTAGTACATAAAACTGTGTCACCCTTATTTACAGTCAAATAGAAAATACCCTGAAATAATGAAGATCGCAATAAGTATCAGCCCGATCCATGTATTGCCGATCACCAGCATAAAGAGCATGCCGAACGCAATCCAAAACAAGGTATAACCTACAAGTTTGCGCATAAACTTACACCCCGGCATATCTTTATTTATTATATGCGCAGTGTATCCTATTTATTTCCCTATTTGTTCTCTGGAAAGGCGGTACTGACCACCTCGTCATCACTGGGCATGTCATTCCTGGAAGTAAAGCGGTCGATCAGATCAGGCACCATGTCGATGATCTTGTTGACGGTATCCTGGTTCTTGATATTGACAAGCCGCACCTGGCCGTCTTTGACGACAAGCACTGCGCTGGGAGACATTTTTCCAGTCATGCCGCCGGCTCCGCCGTTCTTCTTCTCCTGGGCAGAGGCGCCTGCTCCAACACCAAATGTCACATCCACCAGGGGTATGATCGTCGCATCTCCTGCCCGCGTCGGCTCCCCGACCACCGTCTTGGATGAGAGAAAGCTTTCCATTCCCTGCATCATGGAATTTACTACTTCGTTAAAACTGTTATCAGACATCCTATACCTCCAAATCAAATTTCACTGCGTTTCAATCGTTTGATCAACTGCCTGATATCCCTGTCAAAAAACAGGATACATGCAGTACGTACAAATACAAATACACTGACAAGTCCCTGAAAAGAAAAATCACCTTCGATGACAGACTGCCCAAATTCCGGCTGCAGATCGATATTTCCCTGATGCAGGGGATAGAGCATCCCCCATACAGCGAGGACTTCTCCCATCACGGCCGGATCCTCAAAACCAAGATGAAGATTTATCCGGTATTTTCGCGGGGATATCTTTCCCAGAACACGCACCAGCTGCCTGCGGCAGGCTGAAAATGCACGCTTAGTGCTGTCAAGCTGTAACACTTTCAGATAATAATCTATACTGTCCTTTATCCTCACTATTGTATCACAAACTTTGTGGAATGTGAACTTGATATTTTTGAAAAAATTTACAAAGTTTATTAAAAAATTCTTAATTTTTTGGACAATTCCAGGCTTTTTTGCACAATTTTCATCCAACTCATCCAGGATGACGTCATTTACGGTCTTCTCTGCTCCGGTCGGACGATCCCCGTCAGATTCCCGGTCTTCCTGAACGATGCCGCCTGGATCAGGCCAGGAGTCCGTCGACGCCGCGGCTTCCGGCATTACCGTTTCTGACGAAGCCGCCTGGATCTCACCAGTCTTCCCTGATTTAGTTTTCGTTGATCTCGCTTTTTTATTCCGTTTTCTGTCAGCGTTCTTTTTCAGGTTGTCATAGACTGTTATCCCTAATATCTTCAGATAAATGTGGAGCTCCTGATCCTTCTGATACTCTCCCCTCACTGTCAGCAAGTGCCAAAGCCACGACACACGCAGCCTTACCGCAAACGAATCTTCCATGTAACTGCCATTTCCACGGTACCTGACCGGCACAAACAGGATCAACAGCAATATGAACAAAATGAGCCCGAGAATGACCAGAACTGTGATACCGATCATTTTCAAAACAGTTAATAGTATTGATAACATACGCTCCCCTTAATGATTGAACAACTATTTTGCGAAATGGGCTTTTACGTCGTAAGCTCCTGTCTCACGCAAAACATCCTGTATGATTTCCATAACCAGATCGACTGCTCCGCCATACCCCACAGCGATCCCGACAATATATGGGGCATTCTCCTTTTTTTTATAATATTTCTGTCTGAGCATCGCACTGTGATAGATTTCGAGCAGATCGTTATTTCTCGCAAGGGCGATGACATAAATCGCGGGCTGCGGTCTGCCTGTTCTGAGTTTCCATTTGACTTTACCACATTTCTTATCCAGAGACGGGCTGATATATAATTTTCTGCTAAAACGCATCCTTATCACTGCTCTCCAATCCTACAATACAGGTTTTCTATGATCAAAGACTATTCTAACATAAGATTCCATATTTTTCAAACCAAAAAGAAGGCCAGAGTCGACCCCCTTTATAGATGTTTTTAAAATGTCTTGCGTGGTTTTATCCATTGTTTATTTTTCCGAAGATCCAGATATTCCTGATACGCCTGTTCCAAAATCTGTTTCTCGTTCGAGAATTTGAGCAGATGATACGCCTCATGGTACTTGTAATATCCTGAATCAACAAAAAATTCTTCGCGCTGTGGCTTGCTGTAATAATTATCCGCCATCATCAGATACCAATGGACTTCTTTTTCTACGATATCCTGCGGCACATTGAAGGTGTATTCACTTTTTCCGATATATTTCATGACAGTTGCCTTCACGCCTGATTCCTCAAACACTTCACGCAGAGCAGTCTCCACATGCTTCTCACCGGTTTCGACGGTGCCTTTGGGCAGAACCCACCCCTCATACCTGTTCTTGAAATTTTTGTATAAAAGTAAAATCTTCCCTCTGAAAATAACTACGCCACCACAGCTAGTCGCTTGAATCATGCTGTTTCCTCCTGTATGGTGCGCATATTTTATTTCATACTGTCCATAATGCTTATGATCTGATTGGTCTCATAGGGCTTTGTCACAAAATCCGCCGCGCCAAGCTTGATGGCATCGAGCATCTTATTCTTCTGACCAGATGCCGTCACCATGATCACCTTGGCTTCCTCATCGAATTCTTTGATCTTGACAAGAGTCTCGATGCCGTCCATCACAGGCATCGTGATGTCGAGTGTCACAAAATCCGGTTCCAGCTCGCAGTATTTGTCATACCCCTCCTGTCCGTTTTCAGCCTCAGCAACTACCTCATAGCCATTTTCTACAAGAATATGGCGAAGCATATATCTCGATGTCTTGGAATCGTCAACTATCAAAACAGTACTCATTTCTTAATCTCCTTAAACTCTTCTTATATTTTGAAAAGCATACCTATTCATATACTTCTAATATCGCCCTGAAACTGCAGCCGTTGGCATGAATCGGGAGGACATACAGATTCTCGTTGCTGATAAAAGGCCCGTCCATGGAATATTCCGGCGAATTCATATCGATCGTGATATCATCGTAGCTCAGATTTGTGGCAAACAGACCGTTCACACAGTTGATAAACTCTCCGACATTGTCCAGGGCATCCTCGTCCACCGCGTCATATGTATCCTCTGTAAAATAATTGGCAATAGCAAGCAGGTTATCATCCGGTGCGCTGATGTATACTTTCATATGCATATCTCCGGCAACCATCTGGCAGGCATATTTGTCCAGCTGGAGGGAACGGGCAGTATAAGCTTTATCCAGGTATGTATCGCTGTCGATCAACCGGCGCAGTGTCTGAACAAGTGTAAGCGTAAATTCTTTAAGCTGTTCTGATCTTACCGGAACAAAAATATTGATGCACTCTCCGAGATCATCATGGATCAGAGAACTGATCTGGGCATCGCTGTAACCTCCGAGCTGTTGAAACTCGTCCAGAAAAGGATTGATCTGATCCAGGCTGAACATCCCTCCGTCCAGGAGATTTTGAACAAATTTCATAAAATTGTTTGTCTGATACCCCAATATCTCATCCAGTTTTTCATCGCTGAGATAACCAGCTTCGATAGCCGCATCGCCAAAGCGTTCATTGCCCTGGTCGATCTGTTCCAAAAGATTCCGCGCAGCTGTCGGCGAAAGAACTTTATTGATAACTGCTATCGTCGCAACCTCAGCCTTAAACTCTTTCCGGACCGGAAGCAGATCATCAAGCTGATCCTGCGACAATATTTGCTTTTCTACCAGATAATTTCCAAATAAGCGGTTAATCATTTTTCGGCTCCCTTCTACCATTAAAATTATATCTAATACTAATATACACCTTTTCGCAAAAAATTACAAAGTATTCTTCATAATTTTGCGAATTTTTATGCAGGGCAGAAAAAGCATCAGTTCAGACTGTAATACTGATCCAGTATCCTTCTGGCCATCGGAACCGCAAACTCCCCGCCGCTTCCGGCTCCCTCGAGGATAACAGTTATCTGAAGCGGGTTTTCTGTATCATAAGTATAACCGGTAAACCATGCGTGGGAATCGGAAGCGGAATTGTACTCCGCCGAGCCTGTCTTGCCTGCGGCACTGTATCCTTCGCTGATCAGGCGGGTGGCCGTACCGTCCTGTACTACCGCCGCCATCACTTCCTGCAGTATGGCAGCCTCCTGTTCTGTGATCAGCTGTCCCAGGGATGCCGGGGAATAGCTTTTCACCACATCACCATCTGAAGTCTCAACGCGGTCGATCATGTACGGCGCCATCATCTCACCGTCATTCGCGATCATGGCAGTGACCATGGCGATCTGGATCGGCGTCATCTGCGTCGTGCCCTGTCCGATCACTGTCTGGAGCATCACGCTGTCGCTGTCTGAGATGTCATCGGAGATACGGCTGACATTTGCCGGAAAGTCAACCGGCAGATCACTGCCGAAATACAGACTGTCAAGCGTCTGCGCAAATCGGTTCCGGTCAAGCGAAAGCCCGATGTTGGCAAAGGACGAATTGCAGGATTTCGCAAAAGATTTCGTGAAATCAACGCTTCCGTGGTTCGTTCCATGAAAACAGTTGATCACATCCGCACCGTTTGTAAATTTTCCTGTACATTGAAAATGATAATCGTCGTAGTTCTCCGGATTTTCCCGTATATATTCCAGGGCCGTAAGAATTTTGAACGTTGATCCTGGCGGATACAATCCCTGAGTGACCCTGTTGAGCAGCACGGAGCTTGAGGTGTCAGCCAGAAGCTCATCCCAGATCAGGCTGATCATATTGGGATCAAAATCCGGTTTCGATACCATTGCAAGAATCCGCCCGGTTGACGGCTCTGTCACGATGACAGCGCCGCTGTACACTCCAAGGGCATCGTACGCTATTTTCTGCAGTTTCGTGTCAAATGTAGTGACAACCGTATTTCCCATGTGTTTCTCATCTGCCAGATCATTCTGCAGCTTGCTGCCCAGGGAGATATTGGAGGACACAAGAAACATATTTGCCTCCTGTTCCACCCCCATCCTTCCGTGGGAAGCATAGCCGACTGCGTGTGCGAAAACTTCACCAAAAGGATAATATCGCTCATCCGTGTCCGACAGCGTCGTGGCCAATACCTGTCCATCCGCTGAGAGGATATCCCCCCGTATCGTCTTCGCCGCCACAATATCCTGACGCTTCGCATTGTAAGAATTGTTGATCACCTGCGGACTGTCAAAATACACATAATGTATCAGATATCCGCTGATCGCGGCAAACAATCCCACAAACGCGGCGGCGGCAATATTCATGTGAAGGCGGGGCATGCCTGGAGCCGGCGCGTAATCGTCCCAACCGGCATCCTCCGCGTATTCACCGCTGTCATAGCCATCATAATCCTCCTCATAATACAGATCGTTGTTCATATAGAAGCCCTGGACGATCGAGAACATGATCAGCGAGGCAAGCACCGAGCTCCCACCGTAGCTGATCAGGGGCAGCGTCACACCTGTGAGCGGTATGAATTTGCTGTTTCCTCCGATCGTCAGAAACAGCTGTACGATATAAATGATCCCCAATCCAAAGGCTGCGTATTTCATAAAAGGATCATGGCAGGAATGCGCTATATGGACGATCTCCAAAAACAGGTTCACACAGACTGCGATCAGGCAGATCCCAAAAAGGAGACCGAATTCTTCACAGATCGCCGAAAAGATAAAATCCTGCTCCACATACGGTATGGAGCCCGGCATGCCGGCGTCTATCCCCATGCCGAACCACCCGCCTGTCCCGATACCAAACAGTGACTGGGCGATCTGATATCCCGTGGCATTGATATCGTTCCACGGATCAAGCCATGCCGCCACGCGCACGCGCACATGAGAAAACATAAAATAAGAGACATATGCCGCCGCGGAACCTCCTGCCAGGCCAAGGATCAGATAGCGGAACTTACGTGTGGCAACAAACAGGAGAATGATGTAAGTGATAAAATAGATCAATGCACTTCCCAGATCCTTGGACGCGACAAGGAACAGTACGTGAACTGCCGCCAGCACCGCAGAGATCACAATATAAATAAAACGCTCCGCTTTCGACAGGATCGCTGCCAGAAAAAGTACATAGATGATCTTCACAAACTCTGACGGCTGAAAGGACATCCCCATGATAGAAAAAGATAATTTGGAGCCGTTCGTGATGCTTCCGCTGATCAGTACTGCTCCCAATATCAATATACCAGCCGCCGCAAAAAGATACTCGCAGCTTTTCAGGATCCTGATATATTTGATGAAAGCAGGAATGATCAATGCGGTCACGAGTGATATCGCCACGATCGTAAACTGACGTATGGACCGTGTCAGGGATATCCGCGTCAGGATCACAAAACTGACAGATAAAAGAAGCGCGATGTGGTTCTGGATCAGCCTGTCAGCCCTCGGATAGATCGCGCGCATCAGCACCAGGAAAGCAAACACGGTTATCATCTGAAAAAGAGGCAGGAAAAGGTATGTAAAATCTTTTCTCGACGACAGCAGCACAAGGCTGCCAGTCATGTGGTTTATAAAAATCATCAGATACTGAAGAACAAAAATAAATCCTTTGCGTTCTCTGTCATCGCGTCGAAGGACGATAAAACTGGTCAATGTGTACAACAGAATATTGACCACCAGGATATATTTTGACAATTCAATTACTGCTCTAAGCATTCTACTCTACTCCACGCCTATAATGTCCATTTGTATATTCTTTATAAGGGAATGTTTCAGAAGAAGCCTTCCCACAAGGAATCCCTGTCATCAGACCAATATAATAACTGATCACAGCTCTCGTCTGTGTCTCATTTTCAATGGAAAAATCAAGCCGCAGCTTACGATAGTCTTTCTTTAAGATCCCTTCAAGCTGTCCATGAAGGGATAACGGCACCGTATTGTACAAAATATTGTAACAGTGAATACAATTCTGTGTCACAGTGAATACATTTTGATAGCGGTCTGTCAAATAATACTTATTATCTGCAGATCCGGTTTCATTTATACAGTGCTCCAGTGTCTTTCTGACACAGTTCGCCGAGTACATCAGGGGAATATATCCATATAACACAAAGCAGATATCGCGATCTGTGGAAAGCACCCTCAGCTCTTTCCGGTTGAGTTCCAAAGGAAGGGTAACACAGTCCAGCTGACCGGACAGAAACGCCAGCGCTGCATTATTCCACGCATAAATAGTATAGTCCGACTCGATCCTTCCTGCAAAGCCAATCTCATGCAGCCATTCTAACTCCTCGAAATTCCTGATCATGACACCTGCAAAAATCCCACTGTCCAAAAGTTTTTCGTAGGATGACAGATATCTGTAGGTTCTTTTCCGAAATATATGAGGCAGCACAAGAAAATACTCCCTGTCCGGCAGCAGCGACTGCCGGACTGCGCTCTCCCGCAAAAACAGATCCGCATCCACATAGAGCCTGTGTATCCCGGAAAAGGTATTGGCAGTCAAAAGCTGTCCGTATGTTGTTACATATACACAGAGTTCGTTCACTTTCTTGTCAGGCTGCCCTGCTGCAGACAGGGCAGCATTTTTCGGCTCCTGCCTTTTCCGGCAAAAAGAAACATCTGTTTGCTGCGGAGCTGAACACAAACGCCTGCGCGTGAGATCATTCCGCTTTAATATCTCTGATTCTAATTCAGCCACGGCTCTGCGGCGCAGTTCGTTCAGCGCTTTTACAGGCATAAACGAAGCACCGTCCGTATCGACTGTCAGATCAGAGAACACAAAACCAGTATCTCCAAGTTTTCCGAGTTTCCTTGAAATATTCGTCTCGTCCAGCGGTCTGTTCAGTGCCGGACTTGCTGTCTCTCCGGTCACTGTCACGGATACACTGTCATACACGAGTGTCAGCTCCGCCGGTTCCCCCGCGCAGATCCGCGCAGATCCGGCAACAGGCAGAAGCTTGTTCTGTGAGATAAACCGCTCCTGGATATCTCTTAAAACATCCGGGGCATTTCCCGAATATCCGGGTTCCTTCAATGTAACCATCGACCTGTCATTGTGTCTCTGATAATATCCATTACAGATATCAGATCGTATATACAGCTGCCGTATGGCCTGTTCATCCTTCTGGTCAACCTCATAAACCTTTTCGGGTTCTTCCAGATACAGATCAATGTACTTTCGATACACAGCCGTGACGCCAGCGACATATTCGGGACTTTTCATGCGGCCCTCGATCTTGAAAGAATCAATGCCGGCCTGTATCAGCTCCGGCAGCATCGGAAGTGTGTACATATCCTTTAAGCTGAGCGGGTATTGAACCCGGTTCTTCCTGTCAGCATAGGGGAGCCTGCACGGCCCTGCACAGCGTCCGCGATTCCCGCTTCTCCCTCCCAGAATGGAACTGAAAAGGCACTGTCCCGAATACGCATAACACATGGCGCCATGGATAAAGCACTCGACCTCCAGACCGGTTCTCTCCCTGATATCCCTGATCTCATCAAGCGATAGCTCTCTCGCAGGCACGATGCGGCAGACGCCAAGCTTTTTCAGATATGCTGCCCCGTAAACACCTGTGATGGCCATCTGGGTGCTTGCATGAAGCTCTAATCCGGGGAAACTTTCCTGCAGACATTTCAGTACACCGATATCCTGGACGATCACGCCGTCCAGCCCTGCATCATATAGCGGCCTGACATATGGGATCAGGGAGCCAAATTCACTTTCCTTCACAAGCGTGTTGACAGTCAGATAGATCCTTCTGCCAAACAGATGAGCAGTACGCAGTGCCTTGATGATCTCCTCAGACGAAAAATTCCCCGCGTATGCGCGCGCGCCGTACTGCTCCCCGCCAAGGTACACCGCATCGGCCCCGGCATTTATTGCTGCCTGAAAGCAGGCAAAATTACCGGCAGGCGCCAACAATTCCACTTTTCGTTCACTCATGCTTTCTTCGATTCCTTCAATTCCGTCTCCAGACGGACGATCTGCTTCGAATTCTCATTCAGGGTCTCCTGGACTTCCTTGAGAGATTTTGATGTGTTATCAAGTTTGATCTGTGTGGCGATCAGCTCATGCTTCAGGTCATATAATTCATTGTCTTTTGCTTTCAAATCCTGCTCGAGAAGTTCGATCTGTTTTTTGGCTTTAAAATAATCGTCAGCAATATTTAACTGGATCAGCATATTCTGCTTGTCGACGGACTGTCTCTTAAAGCTGTCCATCTTGGCATATTCATTCACTTTATTGTTGATATATGCTGCGACTTTCTGCAGATATTCAGCGCTCTCGTTGCCGCTGACAGTCAGCACTTTTCCTCCGATGATAACTTCTGTATCTGTTTTGGCAGACATGATCTTGCCCCTTTCTCATGTAAAATTTTATATATTATACCAAATACTATTCCGGTATTTCAAGTCCAAAATGGCGGTATGTAAGATCAGATACGACTCTGCCGCGCGGTGTGCGTGTGATAAAACCATTTTTGATCAGATAGGGTTCATATACATCCTCAATGGTGCCGCTGTCCTCCCCGATCGCCGCAGACAGGGTATCCAGCCCTACAGGGCCGCCGCCGAAACGTTCGATCATTGTCATCAGTATCATCCGATCCGTCTGGTCCAGCCCGAGTTTGTCTACATCCAATATATCCAGGGCAGTGTTTGCAGCCTCCAGCGTGATCCGTCCGTCGTATTTTACCTGTGCGAAATCCCGAACCCTTCTCAGCATGCGGTTGGCAAGGCGCGGCGTGCCGCGGCTCCTCCTTGCAAGCTCCAGCGCACCCTGCTCATCGATCTGCACCTTCAACACGCGCGCCGAGTGCTGGATGATTAGCTTCAGTTCATCAACCGAATAAAACTCGAGGTGCTGAATGACGCCAAACCGGTCTCTGAGCGGAGCAGTCAGGAGTCCGGCGCGCGTCGTGGCGCCGATCAGTGTAAATCTGGGCAGATCGAGACGCAGAGAGCGCGCAGCTGTCCCTTTTCCGATCATGATATCGATCGCAAAATCCTCCATGGCAGGATAAAGGACCTCCTCCACCTGCCTGTTCAGACGGTGGATCTCATCGATAAACAGGATGTCCCCCTCCTGAAGCCCGTTCAGGATCGCTGCGATCTCCCCGGGCTTTTCGATCGCAGGCCCGCTTGTCACCTTGATGTGGACGCCCATCTCGTTCGCGATGATATTGGCAAGAGTCGTCTTCCCCAGACCGGGCGGTCCATAAAAAAGGACATGATCCAGAGAGTCCTCTCTCTGCTTTGCCGCCTCAATATATACCCGCAGGATCTCCTTCGCCTTCTTCTGTCCAATATAGTCCTTTAGACACTGCGGCCGAAGGCTTCCCTCGATCTTAACATCCTCTTCCAAAAGTTTTGTCTCTATCACTCTGGCTGCCATAGAACCCTCCAAAAACAATTATATCGTGCTGATGCTCTTCAGTGCCTGCTTTAATACAGTACCGGAATCCATATCCTCTGTGACCGCGACCTGCTGCAAAGCTTTCAGCGCTTCAGACGGGGAATACCCCAGAGCTGTCAATGCTTCCAACGCTTCATTTTTTGCCTCGGAATTTGACCTGGCATCCAGTGGTACGGCTGTATTATCAGAGACAGCCTCGTTTGTGAGATGCACCTTATCCCGCAGCTCCAGAATGATCCGTTCTGCTGATTTGTTACCGATCCCCGGAGCCTTCGATATCGCTTTGGCATCTCCTGACAGAATGGCAAAGCGAAGATCGTCAGCGCTCATTGCTGACAGAATACTCAGTGCACCTTTGGGACCGATTCCGTTTACAGCGATCAGCTTCCTGTAGATCTCCAGATCATCCCTGGAAAGAAAACCAAATAGCTGAAAGGCATCCTCGCGCACACTTGTGTAGGTATAAATCTTTACAGTCGCGCCGGTTCCCGGAAGGCGCTGCGCCACACTGAGCGGTATTCTGATATTATATCCGATATTGTTGCATTCCAGCACCAGGTTGTCCTCGGTGATATCCATGATCTCACCTTTTATATATGCATACATTTCACAGCCCCCATAAACTTAGGATCTGTCATGAAATAAAAAGTTATTTCATGACAGCTCCTTATGATGACAATATCTCCACGATAGAGATATCAGATCATTACATTATATTTATTATAGCACAGATTAACTCAATAAGGGAGAAAAAGAAACGTATGTTTCTGATTTCTCCCTTTTGAATAACTTTTGGACAAAATAATCCTATATTATGTATATATTTTAGTTATTGATAAACTTGTCCTCTTCGTTGTTCCAGCTGTAGAGCTTGCGGATCTCCTCGCCGATCTTCTCAGAAGGATGCTCGGAAGCAAGCTTTCTCATCGCCTTGAAGTGAACCTGACGTCCAGCCGGAGACATATCCAGCAGGAACTCCTTTGCAAAAGAACCATCCTGGATATCGGAAAGGATCTTCTTCATCGTCTTCTTAGTCTCCTCCGTGATCAGCTTCGGTCCTGTGATATAATCACCATACTCCGCTGTGTTGGAGATGGAGTATCTCATTCCGGCAAAGCCTGACTGATAGATAAGATCCACGATGAGCTTCATCTCATGGATGCACTCAAAGTAAGCGTTTCTCGGATCGTATCCCGCCTCTACAAGCGTCTCAAAACCAGCCTGCATCAATGCGCATACGCCGCCGCAGAGCACGGCCTGCTCGCCGAAAAGGTCTGTCTCTGTCTCTGTTCTGAAGGTTGTCTCCAGAACTCCCGCCCTTGCACCGCCGATCGCAAGTGCATAAGCGAGCGCCAGCTCAAGCGCCTTTCCTGTCGCATCCTGCTCTACCGCTACCAGACAGGGAACGCCCTTTCCAGCCTGATACTCAGAGCGGACTGTGTGTCCAGGGCCTTTCGGCGCGATCATTGTGACATCGACATCCTTGGGCGGTGTGATGCATCCGAAATGAATATTGAAACCGTGAGCAAACATCAGCATATTGCCTGCCTCAAGATTCGGTTCAATATCCTTCTTGTACATATCCGCCTGCAGCTCATCATTGATCAGGATCATGATGATGTCAGCCTTCTTAGCTGCCTCCGCTGCTGTATAAACTTCAAATCCCTGCTTCACAGCCCTGTCCCATGACTTGCTGCCCTCATAGAGACCGATGATAACGTTGCAGCCTGATTCCTTTGCGTTCAGCGCATGGGCATGTCCCTGACTTCCGTAACCGATGACTGCGATCGTCTTGCCCTCTAACAGTGAAAGGTTGCAATCCTCCTGATAATAGATCTTTGCTTCTGACATTTTTAAATCCTCCTTGTTTTGCGGAGTAAAATGAGAGCTGCTCATGCGAGCAGAGGATTTTCCTCCGAGATATATTTATTTATTATAAATAAACGCTGTTTCAGTATGGAGATGCTTCGGACAAAAGCGCCCCAACATCACTCCAAATAAACGATATCCTCCGTTCCGCGCCCCAGTCCGGCGATCCCCGTCCTCGCGATCTCAAGGATCTCATAATCCTGTAGGAGACCGATAAATGCCTCGATCTTGGACTGCGTACCAGTGAGTTCGACGATCAGGCTGTCCACATTGACATCGACGATCTTTGCCCTGAAGATATCTGCCACAGCGATCACTCCCTGACGTTTTTCAGGTGTTGATTTTACCTTGATCAGACAAAGCTCCCTGTATACGCTCCGCTCCGGTTTCAATTCACGGATATCCCGGATATCCACCAGTTTGGCAACCTGTTTCTCGATCTGGTCAAGGATCTCCTCATCCCCGGATGTCACGATCGTGATGCGGCTGAACCGCGGATCTGATGTGACACCTGCCGTGATACTCTCGATATTGTATCCGCGCCTTGAGAATAAACCTGATATACGGCTGAGAACACCGGCATTGTTGTCCACCAAAAGCTGAAATACTCTATTCTGCATAAAGATACACTCCCTTAAATTGCATAAATAAAAACAAATATCTGCATAAATAACCAAATTTTATTTTAGCAATTCTGATATTAATTGTCAATACATTTCGGCAAAGCCAGCGTCCCAGTCCTTGCCACCTCCACGATACTGATCGATTTGAGCATGTCGAGCATGACCTTGATCCGCTCTGGCATGTCACAGATCTGTATGATCATATTGTTGTTGGACATATCCACGATATCTGCTTTCATGATCTCACAGATTTCCATGATGTCGCGGCGGGTGCCTCGGTTGTATTTTACCTTGATCAGCATAAGCTCCCTGCTGATGCTGTCCTTCTCGTCAAAAGTCTTTACCTTGATGACATCGATCTTCTTGTTGAGCTGTTTTTCGATCTGCTCGATCGTCCGCTGATTGCCGGAGCTTACGATCGTCATACAGGAAACAGCCGGATCGTCCGTCTCCCCCACCGCCAGAGAATCGATGTTAAAACACCTTCTCGAGAACAGACCTGAGACCTTGCAGAGTACACCGGATCGATTTTCTACCAATACAGAATATATTTTCTTCATATAAAACGGAACCTCCTTACTTTACTAAGTCCATAGGATCTACGAGGCATTCCATGAGCATCGTATTGTCCTCGGCGAGAAATTCCCTGATCTTTTGCTGCGCATGGGACATATTCTCCACCCGGATGAACGGAATACCATATGCGACGGCAAGCTTTTCGAGATCGGGCGTGCCGTCTTTGATATCGACAACGGAATAGTTGTCCTTGTAGGTATAGTGCTGAAATTCACGCACCATGCCGAGATAATTATTCTTGATCACGATGATCTTTACCGGAATATGATGCTGTACGATGGTCGCAAGCTCCATCATCGACATCTGGAACGAACCGTCGCCGCACACTGCGACAACCTGCCTGCCCATATCACCGCGTTTCGCCCCCATGGCAGCAGGGATCGAATACCCCATGGTTCCCATTCCGCCCGATGTGAGAAAGCGTCCGTTCTTTACGATATGGTAATTGCAGCTCCATATCTGGTTCTGCCCGACATCAGCAACGTACACTGCGTCATCCTTCATCTCGTTGGAGAGCATTGTGATGAACACAGCAGGATCTACATAGGCAGGATCCGGATTCCGCTTTTGGACCATTGTCTCACGGTATCCTTCCAGCGTGCTGATCCATGCCTCGTGTTCACACGAAAAATCTTCTTTCATGATGTCCTCAAAGATATGTCTCGCATCGCCTACAAGCGGGATCGAAGGTCCGACATTTTTGCCGATCTCAGCAGGATCGACATCGATATGTATCAAAACCTTGTCAGTCATGATCAGATCCGGCTGGCTGATCGCCCTGTCCGCGACGCGCGCGCCGACCATGATCAGAAGATCGGATTCGTTCATGGCACGGTTCGCATACGCCTTTCCATTGTTTCCGACCATGCCGAAATACATCGGATCCTCTGTGCGCATGACCCCGATCCCCATCATGGTGGATACCACCGGGATCCGGTATTTGTCTGCGAATGTGCGGAGTTCCGGAACAGCCTCGCTCAGGTGAACCCCGCCGCCCGCACAGATGATGGGTCTCTTTGCCTTTTCAAGTTCCCTGATGACCTTCTTTATCTGGACAGGATTTCCTTTGACAGTTGGTTTATAAGCCCGGATATTTACTGTTTCGGGATATTTAAAATTCCTGATGGCAGCGTTTTGTATATCAATGGGAACATCGATCAGCACAGGTCCCTTGCGCCCGGAGTTGGCGATATGGAACGCCTCCTTAAATATGCGCGGGATATCTTCTACATTTTTGATCAGATAGCTGTACTTGACAAAAGATTCCACAGCACCTGTGATGTCCGCTTCCTGAAATACATCGCTTCCGATCTGCTCACTTTTTACCTGTCCTGATATGCATACCATGGGAATGCTGTCAGCAAAAGCCGTCGCGATACCTGTGATCAGGTTGGTGGCGCCCGGTCCGCTCGTGACAGCACACACACCTACTTTCCCGGTGACTCGTGCTTCTCCGCTCGCTGCATGCGCAGCATTCTGCTCTGTTCTAACTAATATTGTCCTGATTGTTGAGTCGAGAATACTATTGTAAAATGGACAGATTGCTACGCCAGGATAACCATATACCGTCGTAACACCTTCATTCTCGAGACATTTTACGATTGCGTCAGCACCGATCATGATGTTCACTCTTATCCTTTCAATTCATATTTGCTCTATTTTGGGTCAAAAGCATTTTGCAACAAAAACATATTTAATTATACATAATATTGCAGATTAAGTAAACTATTATTTCAAATAATTTTTGGTATAAATATGGGAATACCAGAATTGTTTCTGTCGAAAAAGTTGCTTTTATGCGTGCATTATGATAAAGTATAATAGATTATTAAGAATGAATCATGCAAAGGAATTACAGAAATGAACAATCGTTTTGTCAATAAAAAAACAATGGTGATCTCCACTGCCCTGCTCGGAGCGCTCAGCCTGTCCGGCTGCAAAGACGCTGGTGAACAGGAAAAAGAACTCGCCGTTTTTTCTTCATCGGTTGCCGATTTTAAGGATTACATACAGGAAACGAACGAGAAAATAAACAATCTTGATGTCAGCAGAAAAGAATCTGCCAGTGAACTTCTGGAAATACTGGATGGAATGGAGACGGAGTTTGCAGGTTTTGCAGAATACACCGACCGCATCAGGGATCGCATCCCTGACCAGTATGAAAGCATTCCGGAATTAGCCAAAACAGCAAGCGAAGAATTATCCGATGCCGTATCCTGCTATCATACAGCGTATGAATCAGAAAGCTTTGACAGCAATTACGCAGATGCAGCGTATACGCACTATGAATATTCCATGAAAGCAGTTACGTGTATCGGTTACATTCTTGCGGGCGAGGAGATTCCTGACGCTCTCCAGGTTACTGTCTACGAGACCACAAACGATGAGCATATTCTTGACCGATGGCTGTCGGGCGGCAGGGAGGAAGATGCCGGCAGCGCTGTCACGGAAAATGAAACAGCTTCCGAATGATGAACACCGGAAGCTGTCAGCAGATTCTGATCAATTTATTCATTTCCCTTAAATTCACGAACTCTCTTGTCAGTATCCTTCTGTGCCAGATGGGCAAAGACCAGGAGGAGCAGATCAGAACCGCCATCATAAAGCATGGCAATACCCAGCAGGATCATAGTGACCTCATACGCCGTAAACGGGTTGAATACGAGCAACAGACCGACCACAAGCGTGATGATCGCGGCGACCAGCGCAATCCACCATTTTGTGTTCCCAGTTCTCCTGATGTCAAGCGTATACTGGAGATCCATCAGACCATGCAGCACTACGATGATGCCCACGACTACCGGGATGATCGACAGCACGATACGCGGCTGCGTGCAGATCCATATCCCCAGCAGCACGAGCACGATCCCCATGAACATACTGAACTTGTTGTAGAAGCCAAGCCTCTCGCCGCGCAGGAAAACGACCAGCTGTATGACTCCCATCAAGATCAGGGCGCCTCCGAGCAGATAACACAGCATAACGCCGAGAATGTGCGGCCATATCACAAGGACAAGACCTAAAACCACCATGATGACTGCATTGACAAAGTAATTCTGTTTCATATCCTGTATGATCGATTTCATTACAATACCTCCTTATTTTATAATAGTCTCTCGCGATATCCGGCACAAAGAGCCTCCGAGAGCCTATAGATACAAAGATATTGTAACATATTTTTCCTCAAAATAACACTCCCAAATTAAAATACCCACTCATATAATATCGCGAGCAGTTCCCTCGCGTAGTAGGTCGGCAGCAGCCACAGAGCCGTTTTGCCCGAAACAGCGCCGTGTTCCAGCCCGAGGCCATCTGCGATCTGTCCTGCCCTGTATTCATGATAATTGTTGGTCGCGATCGCGATCTTCTCGCTGAGTCCCTGTTCTTTTATGATCTCATAGGAAAAGGCGAGGTTTTCACGGGTGGTGGTCGACTGATCTTCCCTGTAGATCCGCTCGGCAGCAATGCCATGATCGATCAGGTACAGATACATGCACTGCGCCTCAGATATCGTCTCGTCCGCCCCCTGCCCGCCAGATACGATACAGGCTGCCTCCGGATTGGCATTCAGATATTCTATGGCAGCCTTCAGACGTTCTTCAAGCGAAAGGCTCGGACGCTCCCCATATGCCTTGCACCCAAGCACGATCACGGTAGCATTTTCGGAGGGTCTGGCGTGCGCGGCATGAACCATGAGGATCGTCATTACGATGACCAGCACCAGCGCCGCGGCGAGCCCGGCAGCCAGTATACCCAGAATGATCCTGCCAGAAGTCTTCTGCCAGAACAGCCTGATCCACCGGTGAATTCCCGTCATGAACAAAGCATAAACTGTCAGTGCGGCACATACCGCCAGCCCGGCAAGATTCCCGATATTGATGATCCGTCTGGCCAGAAACGGCACCACAAACCCAGTGCAGCCCAGTATGCCAAGCACAAACAACAGTACTCGGATGGCCGTATAAAACTGTTTCAACCGTCTGCCCTCCTCCAGCTCTTCAACTGTCCATTAATTGGAAGAGATTCCGCACTTCTCCTGCAGATATGCAAGCCATTGCTTGCGCTTCATGACAGAGCATTTCTTTTTCTCGCTCTTGCCATTTTCGTTCGTATATGTAACCTTGATCCCTGTAGGCAAAAATGGAATAAAGCCTATATTGCAGAGCCTCAGATCTGTAATCTTATTGTAGGGTATGCTGAAAGAAATCTTTCCGATCAAACCGCCGCTTATGTACACAAACTTCTCGGTCGTAAAGATAAAATCCCCTGGAATCTGTCCCGGATCCCACAGGTCCCCTTTTGTATGTTCCTGGATCGTATCCATCGGACCGATCAGGCCCCCATCCCTGAGATTTTTTTCCCATGTCGCTTTCTTCTGATCTGATAATTTCATTCCTCTTCTCTCCTCTCATAAGTGCAAACAAAGCTTTATAGATTATGCGATCGAGCAGGAAGACTTCCCCTGCTCGCCGCGCGCCCCGTGCGCCGCCTTAGCGGCATACTTCCTCTGCACGGGGCTGTGCATAAAAGGGCAGCAGATCTTTCTGCCGCCCTTTGCTGTCACACTGCAATTACTTTATTATATATCCTTGCTGAACAACTCCGTGCCGTTGCTTGACTTGTATACAATGCGCACCACAAGATCAGGATTGCCGATCTCATCTTTAAACACATCGCACATCGGATCCAGCTGTGACCCGATAGTAGCAAACTGCTTTTCAAATTCTGATACGATCGTTTCCTTTACATCATCTGTCAAGTCAGAACCATCTGTTCCGAGGGCTTCCTCCGTATAGTTGAAAATCATGCATAAAGTATCACCGTCTGCCTCGAACTCGATCGTTGCACCAATGCTGGCAAGAGATGTATTGAGTGCTGACACATATGTAGCCGCAGTATCTGAATTTACCCACGCATCAACAGTCATACCGTCTGCTGCGCCCTTGTCATCAGCCGCCTCACTTGAAGGTGCTTCTGCCGCCTCGCTCGAAGGTGCTTCTGCCGCCTCGCTCGAAGGTGTCTCATCAGCTACATTATTAACCGCTGTCGTCTCAGCCGGCGCCTTGTTATCATCTTTTGATCCGCATGCTGTAACAGTAAACATCATCGTCGTAACGACTGCAACTGATAATAATACATTTACAATTTTCTTTTTCATTATTATTCCTCTCCTCACAAAAACCATAAATAATTGTTTCATGTTTTACAATTTGACAGTTTATCACGAATCGCTTCAAGTGTCAACTTCATATTTCGATTTTTGTAAGAAAAGTCCATGTTTATCAGTTTATGACACAAAAACCATACATATTGCACAAAATAATATAAACATTTGTTTAATCATTGGGAGCTAATTGTATAAAATCTACGTCTGTCTGTTCGCTAAACGGAAGAAATGAATTTCCATTCCCCGCCGGACTTTTCATTTCCTGCTGCATAACGGACATATCTCCGCAGCTGTCGAGCAGAAAATAGTGCTTTGACACCCATGTATCGTCTTCCTGAAGTCTTAATTCGGTGATGACATAACCCAGCGTATCAACGTGCCCCAGCAATCCGGAAACGTAAGTTTTTAATACAATGACCGGATTTTGTTCATTTTCATAATAGAAAACATTGCATCCACTCAGGGCGTCTGCACTGCCAATCCTGCCGGAATGGTCCGGAAGAACGTCCTTAAATCTGTCATACAGGTTTTGCCGTTCATAGATGCTGTACAGCGGATTCAGCATGATCGTGGCTATGGTCTGGCAGCGTTTTTCCTCCCCGAGCTGGATCAGGAGCCGCGCATCTTCCTCCTGCTGGTCATCTTCCGTCGGGTGTATCCTGTGTGCATAAAAAGTCCAGATCGGAAAGCCTGCCTCCTCTGTGTAGCCGTCCGGCAGCGGGATCTTATTTCCGGTACTGGTATCCGTGACGGTCAGTGCATAGCCGCCGTCTCCCCCGTTGTAGCCCAGATTGGAAATCTCAAGCTGCTCCTCCACGCCGTCCCCGTTCAGATCCACACGATAAGGAAATGAGACGTTCGGGGTGGATTCATGATGATCCGGAAACAGCGCTTCAAGCAGTCTGGCGTCCTCGGCGATCGTGTCATCTACATTCTGGCTTGTGATGATATTGGGCGATACCGATGATGCACTCTCCTGCACAGTCTGATCAGTCTGCGTATACGGAACCCAGATGCCGTTCGGACCATAAGGCTGCAGCATCTGTACACTGACCGCATTTCCGTCCTCATGAAATTCAAAAGTCACGGTACAGGTATCGCTGTCTGTGTCGGTTTTTTCCACGCGGACTCCTACCTTGTTGGGATTATCCAGTATATTGAGCAGGGTTACTGCCGCGGAAGCCGGCTCCAGCAGTTTTCCATACCACCAGTCCGCTCTGTTTGATGTGGCATGGTCATTCAGCGCCGCACCGGCACCATTGAACGATACATAGTCCATCATCGTCCCTGTGATGCCGTCAGGATACGCCTGCCGGAATTCCTCAGCAGTACAGATGCTGTCCATATCATGCAGGGTTTCCGACGTTATGACACAGGTGTCATTTTCTGTCTTGAACGTAAGCTGCTCCCGCCACACCGTGACGTGCGGATTGGAAACCCATGCATAGTATAAGATCTCCGCATAGCGGTCTGTCACGCTGATGATACGGTAATTATCCGCCTGTGCGCTCTCGTAATCACTGCCCCACGGCCACGGACTCGACCAGCCAAAAGCGACATAGTCCTTCTCCCCGTCGAAGCCCTGGATCAAAAGCCCCCTGTCCGCCAGATCCTGCTCTGTCCTGTCATCGGCAAGCTTTACGATCGCAGCACCGTTGCGGTCACAGAACGCCTGCGCCCACTGCTCGATCGTGTCATATGCGGTCCGGGTGTTTTCTGATGTATGGAGCATGGACTTGCAGGTATCCAGGTCTTCCTCAAGCTGCTGCATGACGGACCGGGATTCCTGGAGCCACCCCTGCAGTGTTGTCTCCAGAGCGGCTGAATCCTCCTGCGTCAGCTGCAGTTCTCTTGCTTTTTCCAGCAGCCGCTGTGTCTGCGTCTCTCCCATCGTCAGCTGTTTTTGCAATTCCGTCAGTGACACCAGCTGATCCTGAAGCTCCTGGGCGGTCATGGCCGTGCCCTGTTCTGTATTCTGGCGAAAGGATTGAGACAGTTCCCTCGCGTCGGCAATTGTCTGGTACAGGGTGTTCCTGACGAATATCGATCCGTCTCTGACCGGTGCATCAACATTTAATTTTGTATCAATATCTGTCACATCGGAGGAATGTTCTGCATCAAAAAACAGCAGGCTGTTATTCACATCGCCGGCACAGGTAAATTGGTAGTGATATTTTCCGTCGTCCGTCGATGCCGTCAGGATATTGCCCTTTCGCTCATAAGTGCCATAGGGCATATAGGAGCTGGTCACACTGTAGGAAAAGGTAAATATACCGTCGCTGCCAAGCTGCAGCGAGGGGACTAAGGGATATTGTTCCGGATCGAGCATCATATAGTCCCCTGCCATTGCCAAAGTGTCGTCTAAAAAATAGTCTTCTGTGTCCTGTGCGTCTGCACTGGCTGAATCGTCTGTCTCTCCGGCATTTGTCTTTTTCTGTGTCATAAAGCAGACCGGCACGATGATACACGCCAGCACTGCCGCCGCCAGCACCCAGAATGCGGGCTTTTTGTAATTCAGAACGTTTTTCACACGCTCCTTCACGCTGATCCCGCCAAAGGCAACCGGACATGCCGTGATCACGCGGCGGTTTACGGTACTGTTCAGAAGCGCCTGCGAGTACGCTTTTCTGCACGATGCGCCGAGCTGTTTGACGACCTTCTCATCACAGATCAGCTCGATATCCTTGCACAGCATGATATAGGCAGCCCACACAAAGAGATTGAACCAGTAAACGGACAGGAGAACGAATCCGGCTGGTTTGATCAGATGATCCTTTCTTTTCAGGTGCATTATCTCGTGCCGGACTACGTATGACAGCTCTTCGCCGGCAATGCGGTTCGGAATGTAGATCCGCGGCTTGATGAGCCCGAATAAAAACGGATTTTCGACCGCTTCACTCCGGTATATCTTCTGGCTGATCTTTGTATTGCCGCAGTCCAGTGCAACCTCCGCAGGCACAGACATTCTGACACGTTTCTTAAGGCACAGCCAGCTCATGACCATATAGCCAAGCATCAGCGCCATTCCGGCCAGCCATATCCTCGCACCGACCCGTATAGCTGTCTGTGTTCTGTTCATATGTTTTTCGGCAGCTGGCGTGACCGTGCTTTGCATCGGCTGGTTAAGCGATGCATTTGCATTCATAGCAGGCGTGTCCGGCATCGTGTCGATCTCTGGCTGTACCGCGGTATTGATGTATGCATCTACTTCCTGTGTATCCGGGATCAGGCTGAAAACGGATTCCACCGAGAACGGGACCAGCAGACGGATCCCGACCAGAAGCCACAGAAAACTCCGCATTGCCTTCGGCGCCTTCCGCAGCAGAAAGCGCACGATGAGAACAGCCAGGATCAGATAGCTTGCCGGAATGCTCATCTGAACTATATTGATAAATAATCTTTCCATATTAACCTCCATGCTACTTTACTTCTCAGGAACTGAAAGGGTATCCATGCCCTGTTATTCCCTGTATGCATCGATGATCTTCTGGATCTCGTCAACTTCCTGCCGGGACAGGTTCTTTTTCCGCGCAAAGGCTGCGATAAAGCTTGGCAGGGAACCGGAAAAAGTCCGCTCGATCACTTCTGCGCTCTCGGCAGACTGTACTTCCTCCCTGGAGACGAGCGATGTCACAACTGCCCCCTCGGATTTCAGTACACCGCGCTCGGAGAGACGCCGGATCACTGTATATGTCGTTGATTTCTTCCATTCTAACCGCTCGTTGCACAGACGTACCAGCTCACTGCTTGTCACGGGCTCGTTTTCCCACAATATCTCGCAGAAACGGTACTCACTCTCAAATATTTTTGGTGTCTCCATCATAGTCTCCGCCTTTCTTGTTTTCTGCATATCTTCCTAAACGCAAAGGGTCTAATGCATTAAACCTGTTTTTAGTTTAACACATTAGACCACCTCTGTCAATCTATTTTTCGTGCCAGTTCCAGATCCATTGTATAATATACTGTCATAGTGCCGCCATTCCTTTCAATGGCATGGTAAATTCCGGCAAAAAGCTGTTTCCGGTCTTCCGGATCCAATTTCATATGATCCGGATAAGTTCTTAACAATGCCATATACTCGTCAGCGGTGAAATCTTTTGTCGTGTGATACAATTTATACGCCGTATCCCTGAAGCCATACGCAGTCATTCTGTCAGCCAGCTCCTTCGCATTCTGATCGCTGTATTCAGCGGGCGGATCCTCCTGATGCATGTACCGGCAGTATAGTTTCTGGATCTCATCAGTCAGTGCACTGCGTCCCTTGTCCGGACCTGCATGATAGGCAAATCGTGCAAACGCGCCGCCGTTCTTCAGCAGACTGCAGACTCTCCTGTAACCGTATTCTTCCGGGATCCAGTGAAATGCAGTGGCTGCGTAGATCAGGTCAAACGTTTCATCGGGACACTCAAAATCCTGCAGCGTCTGGCAGTATGATGTGAAATTGCCGCAGCCCTGGAACTTTTCCCGTGCCAGAGCGATCAGATGTCCTCCCGGCTCGATTCCGGTAAATCTGCATTCTGTATCAAGGACCGGTTTTGTGGCTATGCCTGTCCCCATGCCGATCTCGAGCACCCGGCTGTCCGGACTGATCCTTTTATAGCGAAATATATCATCATAGATCCCACTTACATAATTCGGACGGCTTTTTTCATAATCCGCCGCCGCATTGTCAAAATTTCTTTCAAAGTTCTCTGCCATGGTATACTCCTCTCTAAAATTTTTGTCTGCCTTATATTTTATATGAAAACCGACTGTGACGCAAGTCAGATTCATTTTGACCGCAAAATTGATTTCCGTGTAATATGATTGTCTGATACATCGATGACAAAACCTTTATACTCGATGTCGAAGTCACTGTCAATAAGAAGACACATTTGGATCTTGAGATGCAGGTCATCAACTACGGCAACTGGAAGGAGCGCTCCTTAAGTTACCTGTGCCGCTCGTTTGACAGCCTTACCAGAGGCGCCAATTACATCGACCTGGCTCCTGCGGTGCACATCGGTTTTATTGATTTCTCCCTTTTTGAGGACGTTCCCGAATTTTATGCCACATACAAGATGGAAAATGTAAAAAATCACAGGATTTATACAGACAAAATGTGGCTGTCTGTGGTAGAATTAAACAGTATCGAACTCGCTACCGAGGAGGACCGCCTGTACGGGATCGACCAGTGGGCGAAGCTCTTCAAGGCTAAAACATGGGAGGAGTTGAAAACTATGGCTATGACAAACCAGTATATGGAATCCGCCGCTAACACGATGTACGAGCTCAGTGCTGACCGCATGGTCAGGGAGCAGTGCCGCAGGCGCGCGGAGTACGAACTGTATCAGAAATATCAGGCAGAGGAGAACGCCAGAAAAGACGCCGTCATTGCAGATCAGAAGGCTGAACTTGAGAAGAAGGACATGGTCATCGCGGATAAAGACGCTGTTATTGCAGATAAAGATGCTGTCATCGCGGATCTAAAGCGCCGTCTGGCTGAATCCCAGGGAAAAGTCTGATCCTTAATTTCACAAAAGAAATACGCATTCAAAATGCGCATAAAAGAGACTTCTGACAGCAAAGTCTCTTTTATGCACACGGCACCCTGAAAAAGATTGTCACGCATGTAAATGTATTTTCTGTACAAAGATATGAGCCGCCACTGAAAAAAGAATCCCTTCCACGATCAGGCACACTGTCGTCACAGCTAACAGCCGGTACAAACCTTCCACCGTCGTCATCTGGTGCAAGGTACAAATGTACCCTGTCGTCAGCCAGAAGCCGGTCAGTGTAAGTCCATAGATGCTTTTGTGGATCCGGTATCCGCAAAAGATCATCATATTTGACAGGACAAAGATGCCAAGCTGCGCGGCTGCCATCAAAACAAGCCTTTTTTCCAGATAAGATCCGGTTTCATGCAGCGGTATTCCAAACGGGCTGATCTCCGCCTTGCCGGCTGGTATCTGCCAGCGGAAAACCAGGACGGCATAATATACCATCATCAGGATACTCACTGCGATACTGCTCACAGCGAACACCCCTGAAGCTTTCGATCGCCGGTCTGTCAGCGGATTGTCCGGCATCAGACCATATGCGGCGATCAGAGACAGTGGAAAAATAATGTACATGCTTCTGATCAACGCATGGCTGTACACCATGAGGAGGGATCCGCATATGAGCATCAATGTCAAAAGGACAAGGCTGATGATTCCTTTTTGATAGTGCCGTTTTATTTTTCTCAGATAAGTAATGCGGTTCTGCTCGCCTTGTTCATCGGTAAGCTCCGTGCCTTCCAGCAGCTTCAACCGTGTGCGGCACTGTTCACATCTGTCAATATGTTCTTCGATCAGGTGCCGGCTGTCCTCAGAACAGATATGATCTACATAGGACGGTAAAAGGTCTTTGATGATATCGCAGGTGATTTCTTTCATTTAATGATCCCACTCCTTTCTTTTGATCAGCAGTTGTTCCTTTCCGCGGTAAAAGGTCACTCTCGCCCAGTTCTCGCTCTTGCCCAGGATCTCCCCGATCTCCTTGAACGAGAGCTGCCCCATCACGCGCAGATAGATCACTTCGCGCATCTGCGGCGCAAGCTTCTGCATCTCCTTTAGGACGTCCATGAGTTCCAGCCTGGCGATCGCAGTCTGCTCGACGCTTTCCGCCGCTTTTTCTTCCGGCATCTGTGTCTGTTCTGTCGGCACTTCACGTCCGCATTTTTCAAGATGCCGGTAAAAAAGGTGTTTGGCGATCTGGCACAGCCAGACGGATATCTTGCAGCTGCCGTCAAACCGTTCCAGCGACAGGAAAGCCTGCAGAAAGGTTTCCTGCGTCAGCTCTTCCGCCAGCTGTGCATCATGGCACACGGAGAGCAGAAAATGGTGGACGATCTTCCCATATTCTTTGTATATTTCTTCCATGCAGACCTCCTTTCAGATGCTGTCGTTTTTACTTTCCGTGAAACTCATTTATATATCCGTCTGGAAAGGGATTTGTTACAGTGTTTTTCTTTTTTATGCCCGCGAGCACCCAGCCTTACAATCCCTCATGATCATAAGATATCGTTTCCTCCGTATACTTTCGCTCCATATCGTGTCTCAGCTTACGGTTTTCCACAGTCTCAAAGATGATCGAGAAGTCATAATCCGCCGGATAGAGCTGTGCCGCTGCTACGAGGAGCTTTACCCGCTTGTGGTTGATCCAGATCTTTTTATTTTGAAGCTGTATCCGCAGAACGCCTTTTTCATTGACAGGTACGCACACGATGCCGATCTTTTTGTCGGGATATACCATCACGCTGTCCCCAAGCCTGTATTTTGTGCCAAGATCCGTGCCGGAGGATACTTTTTTGGTTTTGGAGATCTTGTGCTGCCCCTGCTTTTGGATAACAGTGTCTTCCTTCTGAAACCGGTATGCACTGACTGCGGTCTCCCCGTAAGCCGCACGGATCGCTGTTTTCAGCATCTCATTTGGCATGCCGAGTCTGTCCGCGATATAAAAGGCACAGCTCTCTCCCGCCTCCCCGATCACCATCTGATATGTCGGACACAAGGTCTCCTTGTCAAACGTCATTCTGGCATTGATGATATCCTGCGTTTTCTCCGCGTACTCTTTCACTTCGGGATAATGCGTTGTCGCAAGGAACAGACATTCACTTCTGCGGAGCTCCTCCAATATCGCGACAGCGATCCCCATGCCCTCTGCGGGATCCGTTCCGGAACCCAACTCGTCCATGATCACGAGGCTGTCGCGGTTCACTTCTCCTAAGACTTCCAGCACATTTTTGATATGTGCCGAAAAAGTCGAGAGATTTTCAGCGATGTCCTGCCCGTCCCCGATGTCGCACAGATACCCGCTGTTCATGCAGATATCTGCAGATGTACAGGTGACGTGGAGCCCACACTGCGCCATGATACAGCAGAGCATGACGGTCTTGATCGCCACGGTCTTTCCGCCTGTGTTTGGTCCTGTTATGATAATGCCCCTCGCCTGCTTTCCGATCTCAAACTGCAGGGGGACATTGATTTTTTTATCCATCAACGGGTGCCTGGCGTCGGTCAGGACGATCCGGCGTTCTGTGTTGATCATGGGTTCCACAGCGTCCAGATCGATGCTGAGTTTTCCTTTTGAAAAGATAAAGTCCAGTTTTTCCATCATACGGATATTTTCGTTCATCACAGTGACCGCCTCTGCGACCATTGCCGTCAGCGTATACAGGATCCGGCAGACCTCATTTTCCTCGTTGATACGCAGTAGCTGCAGCTCTTCATAGTACTTTGCGACGCCTGCCGGTTCGATAAAAAAGGTGTTTCCGGTAGCAGATCTGTCGATCACGCTTCCTGGTATTTTGAACTTATATTCCTTTTTTACGGGAACGCAGATTCTCCCGCTGCGTGTGGTGCAGAAATTGTCCGCCATGCACTCTCTGCTGGCGCGCATGACCTGTTCCGCTTTCTGTTTCATCTGTTCCTCGCACCGCACGATGTCACTTCTGATCTGCCTCAGCTCTTTGGAGGCATAGTCGTCAACGGCGCCGTTTCTGATCTGCCGGCTGATCTCCTCGCGGAGCGTTTCCACAGCGTCCAGATTTTCTTCGTAGTAAGCGAGCGGATTGTTGTCCGTCTTTCCCCTGTCCAGATAATCTTTCAGGCGCCGGACAGCGACCAGAACCTTTTCCACACGCTCCAACTGATACGGCGTGAGGCATTCCCCCTTCCCGGCAATCGTCAGGATCTCCTTTGCCTCCGCAACATTCTGCAGGGGCGGCGTTCCTGATCTTTCGATCAGGATCCGGCTGTTGGTGGTGTCCCGCAGCTGCTTTCTCAGCTCGCTCTCTGCCAGATAACACCCTGTCTCTTCTATAATCTCCTTTGCCTTGTCTGTGACTGCAAGGCCTTTCCACATTTCTTTTATCTTGTCAAATTCTATCTGTTTATCGATATTCATTTTTTGTCAATTCTCCTTGTTTTGCTTTTTATACGATTTATGTTTAGGAGCTTGCACTGTTATAGTGTTTTAGCCCGCATTTCCACATCGCACATGTGATCGCTGAAAACAGCGATACAACGCCGATACCGTAGGCCGCCGTCTGCGGGGTCATCTCCCCTATCATGCTCTGCACTGGCAGGGTTGCCATGATCCCATAAGGCAGCAGCAGATAAAAGATCACTTTGTACACGCCATAGAACGCAATCCCCGGCAGTTTCATGCACAGGTCGATGCCCGCCTCTTCAAGCTGCTCCATGCGTGCCATTGACACGGTATACAGTGAGATCGAGCGGATCATGACTTCCATTTCATAATACAGGATCTCCATGAGCGCGATCCAGAAGAGACAGGCCGCCAGTCTGGCAAATGTCAGTTCTGACTCCAGTTCAGATGCACCATATGCAATGATACAGACGCTCATCAGGATCAGCGGAATGGAACCTGGACTGATGTTCTCGAATGTCAGCCGGAACAGCGGACTGACCGGCTTCGACAGATACAGATCCAATTCGCCCGACCGGATTTTGTGCGGAATACGGATGACTCCGAAGAAATATATGGTCATATTGACGGCATTGAGCAGCGAAAATGTTCCGATATACAGGATCATCTCGCCCCTGCCCCAGCTTCCGATCGTTTCCACATTGGAATACACGACGCCAAAAGCCAGCAGTTGTATCAGAAACAGGCTGCCGTCCACGAAAAAGGGGGCAAAGAAATCCAGCCGGAACACAGCAAGCCCATGGAATCGCAGGTAAAAGAGTTCCCGCAATACACGCCAGTTTTTTGTGATATTATGTTTGATTTGTTTCATCATATTCCCACCCCATCATAAGTCCTGAAATATTTTTTCTGTGTGATCCAGATCACAAGCTGTATGATCACGCACCAGCAGCCGATGACCGCGATGCCCCTCAGCGCCTCGTCCCTGCACATGCCGGTCAGCAGCATTGACGGCAGATACGTGACATAATAAAACGGCAGGAGACGCATGATGCGGATCACGGTTTCCGGAAAAAGTGCCAGCGGAACGATACTCCCGGCGATCAGTGATACCAGATTATTCTTGATCATCAGAAAGGTACCGATCCCCTGGTATTTCAAGGTCAGCAGTCCGAGATAATAGTTTAGCTGTACCATAAACACCATTCCCAGCACCGCCATGACGACGGCGCACACGACCACAGACCATTCTGCCGCAAAGACAAACTGGATCCTGAATATGAAGATCCACACGACCGCCGCGATCAGGTCAAAGGCGAGATAAAACAGTACTACCCCCAGCTCCATCGCCATAAAATACAGCTCGATACCGGCTGGTATCACCATATATTTGGAAAAAGTCCCGTTCCGGATCCTGTCGTGTATCTCGCTGCTGATCCCGCCGGACATCTCAAGCTGTGACAGAAAAGAACTGACTATATAATAGGAAAGCATACCGTGAAACGTAAATGCCCCGACCATTTCCTTTCCCTGAAATATGATCCCCCACAGCAGATACGCAAAGAGGATCCTGGTGATGGTGAAGATCATGTTAAAAATGACATCTGCCCTCCAGACCAGTTGTGTCTTCATGTAAGTTTTTGTTATCTCCCAATATTTTTTTGCTTTCCTCATGCTAACCCTCCATATCTTCTGCGCAGGCTGCGCCCTCACAAACCGTTCCCTCCTCATGATAAATGCGCTCAACCACGATGCCGATCTCCTCCTCCTCGACCACAATATCCTTGGGTTCGTGTTCCATGAGTTCGGCAAACAGATATTTTGCATGCTCCTTTGGTGTCTCATAAACTTTTTTGTATGGCTCGTTCAGGACAAGGTTTACATGCGCTGACGCGCGCAAAGTGTGATCAGCCGGACTGTCATAGGTCACTGTGATCTTCTTGTTTCGCTGATATCGGTCAAACAGCTCGTCTGTCGCGCCGTCGTATATCTTTGCGCCATGATTGATGACGACCGTTCTCCTGCACAACGTCTTGATATCTTCGATATAATGCGAGGTCAGAAGGATCGTAGTCCCCTTCTCCTCATTGATCTCCCTTAGGAAACTGCGGATCTGTTTGGAGGCAATGACATCAAGACCGATCGTCGGCTCGTCGAGAAACAGGATCCTCGGATTATGAAGAAGCGCCACGATCAGTTCCATCTTCATGCGCTCCCCAAGCGACATGGTCCTCACCTGCACGTCCATCAGGTCTTCGACACCAAAGAGCTTCACAAAATAATTCTTATTCGCCTGAAATGTATCCTCCGGAATCTCATATATTTCCTTAAAAAGACGGAGTGTATCGTTGACCGTTAGCTCAAAGAACAACTGGCTCTTCTGTCCCATCACAACAGCATACTGCTTCTTGAACTCGTTCTTCAGGTCATTTGGATAATATCCCATCACGTCGACCGCCCCCGCTGTCGGCGCGATGATCCCTGTCAGCATCTTGATCAGCGTCGTCTTTCCAGCCCCGTTGGGACCGATCAGCCCGACAAACTCCCCCGCCTGCACGGACAGGCTGATGTGGTCTACAGCAGTCTTTTCCTCGTATATGCGTTTTATTAGGCTTGCGATGCTTCCCCGGATCCCTTCCTGCTTCTTGTATCTGCGGTATGTCTTTACCAGGTTGTCAGTTTTGATGATCGTACTGTTCATGTTCTTTTCTTCCTTTCTGATTCGTTTTACCTTAATACCTTACAACCGCCTGTTTCCTCTGGACGCCCGTGTCCAATCGAGCAGGGGAATTCCCTTCTCCACTACTCGCGCGCCGGGCGTCCGTCAGCGCATGCTGACATTTTCCTCTGAACGCCCGTGTGCATAAAAAGACCATGGCACACCCCTTAAGCGTTACCATGGTCTTTTTATCTATATCAGAACATATATTCACTGCGGCATATTTCCTCTGCACGGATCTGTGCATAAAAAAACATGACCATACAGCCATGTTCTTATGATTCCAAAATATATACCATAATACGATAGCGATTGTAAGGCGAAAATGTCAACAGCACACACTGATGACAAATGGGCAGACTTTCAGCCTTTTGTACGCACACAAATGCCTGTCAGCTCCAGCTGACGCATAATCCTTGCGCATCCTGTACATAACAAGACGAAAAATCACCCTTTGCAATATTTACTTTGCAATTTTCTCCATTACAATCACATTTAACATGAAAAATCCTCCAAAATTTAATCTGTGCAGCAGAACAGTATCATATATATGTACCGCTACAATACTTATCATACGTGCAAAACGCACGATTGTCAAGTCTAAATTTTTTGATATATATTTACAATTGTAGTACTG
>VSNO01000278.1 GCA_009774375.1 Lachnospiraceae bacterium | reverse complement strand
GTCAGATACTGATGGTATAACGGAATGATGTAAAACAGCATAAACAGAATTGTAATTTCATAAATATGTGGCTGCCGCATAAAGTATTTACGACACAGAATATGGTATCTCAATATATGCTCACACGCAAAAACATCCGCAGTGTCCTGATGCGACAGCCTCAATTTATATCAGGGTTCGTATTATGATACACATTTTATTATCCAGGCAGCACCACTATGTGATCCGCACATGCCGTCAGCTGTTCGTCATGGGAGATAAACACAATGGTTTTACTGCACTCGCGAAGGAATTCCCAGAGCCAGTCCAGGGTAGCCTGGTCCAGATTGTTTCCCGGCTCGTCCAGAAACAGGAAATCCGTGCCGCGGACGCAGGCTCTGGCAATGGATACTTTCTGTTTTTCACCGCCGGACAGTCCGCTGCCGTCCGCAGCCACCCGACGCTGAGCCAGGGAAGCGATGCCCATTCTGTCCAACAAAGCGTTCAGAGCGGCATCGGTCATATCAGGATTGCCGATGCGGATGTTTTCCAGTACGGTTCCCTCGAAAAGATAAGGTTCCTGAGGGGCATAGGCGATATGGCTGCGGTACTGTGCCGGGTTTAGCGCTGACAATTCCATGCCATCAATCCGCAGGCTTCCGTCATAGCCGGTGAGCAGGCCCAGCATGGTTTTCATCAGTGTGGACTTGCCGCTTCCGTTGGAACCGCAGAGAGCCGTTTTCTCTCCCCGGCGGACGGAAAAAGAAATCCGGGACAGCGCTCGTTTCTCTTCGTAGGCGTAGGACAGGTTCTCACAACAGATGTTCGTAATTTCGCCAATCTTTTTACCGGTATTTTCCTCGGCATCTTCATAGAACATAACCAGCCGCTCTGCCGTATTTTTCAGGATGGGCGTATACCGGATCAGGAAGCCCATGTTTTCCAGCAGCGTGTGGAAGACGGCCGAATAACCGTACATGGCGGCCACGGTTCCCGGCGTGATCAGCCCATTCGCTGTCAGAAGGGAGCCGGACAGCAGAATGGCCAGGGTACAGAAGGTTCCGGTGAAGGAAGAGACTGCTTCCGCCGCAGAAGACAGGCGGATGCGCTTTGATTCCGTCCGGTCAAAATATGCCTTGTAAAGTTCTGACGCTTTTGTCACGAAGGCTTCGCTCAGGCCGTAAAGTGTCAGCATGCAGGGGCGTTGGGTGATTTCCGTCTCCAGGGAACGCCGCATGGAGGTATAGTCCCGGTTTGCTTTGTCATATTTACCTTCCAGTTTTCTCACCGCCAGCGGGACCAGCAGTTTCAGCGTGGAAAGCGCGAATACGATCAGGGTGTATACCGGGCTTAATTTCAGCGCGTTATAGAGCAAAAAAACAAATGTCACCGGGATCATGAATCCTTTGTCAAAATAGTTCACAAGGTAGCAGCGCAGTTCAGTGGGATCCCAGTCCAGACGGTTCTGTATGTCCCCCAGTTCGTACCGGAGGATGGAATCGTATTTTTTGTCCAGAAAACGGCCGATGATCATGCGGTCATGTACAAGGGCGTACTTCAGCATAAACATGTTGGCCAGCAGTGCCACGGCCGGCAGGAATGCGATCATCGCAAACAGTGCCAGCCCCAGGGAGACTGCGCTTCGGATACTCAGGGAAAAATCCAGGCGGAAAACGGAATCCGCGAACCGTCCCAGGATGGTGGCGGTGAATACAGTCAGTATGCCTTCTGTGCAGGATACGGCTGTGTGGAGCAGGATGGGGAGACGCATGGAATTGAGCGCGTCAGCGTATATTTTGTTCTTTATTTTCATAGAGACTCCTTTTTTTGAGTGTAATTTGAGTGTAATGTTTGTCTTACTGTTCCAGCAAAAAGCAGGTTTACCGCGTCCTTATCACCGGAAACATTTGTCCGCGATTATCCTTCGCTGTCCGGACGAGTCCTGGAAAGTATAAAAAGCGTCTGCAATGTGGTCAAAAGTGGCATCGTGGGTGATAATGACGGCCCCGCCGCAACGTGCCCGCAGAAGCTGTACCAAAGC
>VSNO01000277.1 GCA_009774375.1 Lachnospiraceae bacterium | reverse complement strand
AATTTATTTAGGAAAAAGCCCGGAAATACAATAAAAATTGCTGCAAACTTGTAGCGGTTATTTGTAGACACTTCCTTACACAGGAAAGGAGAGAGCAAAGTGTCGATACAGTATATTCAGCAGGCAATCAATTATATGGAGGAGCATATTTATGAGGATATCAATTATGTCCAGGTTGCCGCAAGCGTGCATATGTCAAACTATAATTTTCCCCGGACGTTCAGCTTTATTGTGGGAATGACAGCCAACGAGTATATCAGAAACCGGCGGCTTACACTGGCGGCACAGGAACTGCAGACCACTGATATATCAGTGATTGACGCGGCATACAAATACGGCTATGAATCACCGGAAAGCTTCACCAAAGCATTTTCCCGCTTTCATGGCTCCACGCCGAAGCAGGCGAAGCGGCAGGGTGCAAACATTCGTTTGTTCAATCCTCTTGTGATCAAGATTATATTGGAAGGAGGCAGCATTATGGATTACAGAATGGAACACAGGGAAGGGCAGCAGTTCCTGGCGCTGACCAGGGCTTTTCCAAATGAAATCATCAATGACGACAATGACCACAGCATCCCTGATTTCTGGGAGGAATGCGGCAAAAAGAACCTGATCGGGCCTATGACCCTGCTTCGCAGGGAGGGTCGGAGGGATGTGTATGGGATGTGCAGTCCCGTGAAAGAGGACGAGACGCATTTTTACTACGGAATCGGCGTCATAATTGATGAGGACACGGACACCGCAAAACTGGAGCAGTTTACGGAGAATGGCTACTCTGTCTGGAAAACGGAACCCGCGGACTACGCCGTATTTAAATGTTTCGGTTCCGACGGCAATTGCCTGGGGGAAACATGGGAGAAGTTTTATAAAGAATTTTCCCCGCAGACAGGCTATGTGCAGACGGACGACACGGATTTTGAAATCTATTTTGAAAAGGGCGAAAGCGGGCTGTTTTGCGAGTTGTGGGTTCCTGTCAGGAAAAGCTGAAATTTGTATAGGGTTGGAATGAGAGAATCTCACCTGGATTTTACGGAATTCGGGTGAGATTATTTGTATTACGCTGAGATTTTTCCTCGTTTTTCGTTGCAGGGTATGATATAATATGACCATAGTTGATTTCCCCTGGCGAACGGAAGAAAATGCTGCGGGTTTTGGTAAGCTGATAACAATATATACTGCGCACCGGTTAAATTTGCAGTGCAACCCGACTGCAGACTGCCAGCCAGGTACTTTCCCGGGGACACCACTGTAAATCCTGGCGGTCTGCAGTATATACTCGCGCTCGGAAACATTTGCCAACGTAAATGTATAACGAGTGAGCGCTTCCGCGACACAGGACAAAAGAACGACAAAGGAAAGCGCTCACGAGTATAGCAGGAAAATCCTGTCAGGGAAGGTCTAACCAACTGCCTGCACCGGGGCCGTTGTGCGGTTTTCCGTGGCGGAAAGATGATATTCCCATACATAGAGAAGGCTGCACGATCGAGAATGGGAGCAGGGGAAATTCTGGAGGAGATCAGATGAAATTGTTATTTAAACAGAGATTTTTTTCCTGGTTTGACAGTTATGATATTTACGGGGAGGACGGCGGGACTTTATACACAGTGGAAGGGCAGCTGTCCTGGGGACATTGTTTGAAGATATTTGATCCCCGGGGCAATGAACTGGGCACGGTAAAAGAGCGGGTGCTCACCTGGCTGCCCAGGTTCGAGCTGTACCAGGGGGGCAGTTATATCGGCTGTATCAGCAAGGAATTCAGCTTCCTTAAGCCCAGGTATGAGATTGACTATATGGGCTGGCATGTGGAGGGAGATTTTATGGAATGGGATTACCGGGTGGAAGACCGGTCAGGGAAAACGGTTGCCGCCGTTTCCAAACAGCTTTTCAACTGGACGGATACCTATGCCATAGATGTGTATGACTCTCAGGATGCCCTGGCGGTACTTATGCTTGTGCTGGCAATCGACGCGGAGAAGTGCTCCAGAGGGAATTAGAGGGGAATGGAGAAGAGGAATGAAACTGTCTGCCGGAACAGAAGAGGCTGACCGTATTATGGGATGATGTCCGGGGATATGAGGGAGAGGCGGATGCGCCCATCAT
>VSNO01000276.1 GCA_009774375.1 Lachnospiraceae bacterium | reverse complement strand
CGCCTACGTTTTTTCTCCTACAATCTTGAAGAAATATCCTGCGCAATCTGAGCACTTATTTTCCTACAATTCCTTAGAGAAAATTTAGAGCTTGATATGATATGATACTTTTCAAACAGTAAGTTTGATCACCAGTTTATAAAATTTTTATATTTTGTCATGCAACGTTTTCGGATGTTGAAACGTCTAATATATAAAGACAGGATTTTGCGGCAGAAGAAGATGAGTGACGGTAGGTCAAAGGTCAAAGGCCAAAGATCAAAGATGGTAGATCAGAGGTTGCAGATGAGAGACTATTGTGAGTGATTATGATAGGAGAAAAGTACTTATGGGGAATCAGGCACAACAGAGTCAGGAGCTGGAATTGTGGCAGGTGGTGAGTTCGCCCGCGCATACGAGGGGCAGGCAGACAAGACCGGGAAGATCCAACGCACATACCAGATCTGACATACAGAGAAGGGGAAACGTATCAGACTACAGGAATACAAGGACTGTGAGAACCGCGCGGACGGGAAATACTGGATCTGTCCGTATCGTGCAGACCAGAAATACGGGATCTGCCGGAACGGTGCGGATGGGGAATGCAGGATCTGCCAAGGCGAGGCGGACAAGGAACGCAGGATCTGCCGGAGTGAGGCAGACTGTAAATACGGGATCTGCCGGAGCGAGGCGGATGAGGAATGCGGGATCTGCCGGAGCGAGACAGACCATAAAAGCGGAATTTGCGAGTCCTGTTGGAACGGTGCGGACAAGGAATGCGGGATCTGCCGGTATGATCAGGACTGCAGGTCCAGGAAACAGGACGAGGGCACAGGTTTCAAAAAAGCAGAAGCCGGGACGGCGCGCCCGGATCAGCCAGTTCCTTGCCTTTGGATGGATCGTGGCGATGTCGGTTGCGATCCTCTTTATGGGAAAGATTTTTTATCAGAGCATGCAGAAGAGTCCTGTCGTGAAGGCGGAACAGTCAGAGAAGACATCTATCCTGGAGAACCTTCCGATCGTCGGGAATTCGGAAAAAAAGCCGGCGATCCGCGAGGATTTCCTGACTGTCAGCGAGTACAACCGGCCGGGGACAAAGCTTACCTCTGTCAGGAATATATTTGTGCATTACACAGCAAATCCAGGGACGTCGGCGGCACAGAACAGGAGCTATTTTGAGAATCTGGGACAGACGCATGAGCGGGCGGCGAGCGCGCACTTTATCATTGGCTATGAGGGTGAGATCATACAGTGCATTCCGCTGGACGAGGAGGCGTATGCCGTGATCGAGAGAAACGGGGATTCGATCTCGATAGAGTGCTGTTTCCTGGAGGAGGACGGTTCGTTTACGCAGGAGACCTATGATTCCCTGATCCAGATGCTTGCCTGGCTGACGGATAAATATGATCTGGAGCCGGAGGATATCCTGCGCCATTATGACTGCGGCGGAAAGCTCTGCCCGATCTACTATGTGGAGCATGAGGATGAATGGCAGAAGCTTCTCGATGATGTGGCGCACTATACATTATAGTTCATACATAATTCCTTTATGATACAGATCTGCAGAAAGATAACAGAAAAATCCCACGGTAAGTCTGTCTTCCGTGGGACTTTTTCTGTTATCCTGCCAATCAGCTTCTGAGGGTGGATATGACCTCCTGTGCGTTAAAGGGTTTGGTAAAGAACAGTTCGGCGCCTTCCCTGAGCGCTTCCATGAGCTTGTCTTTCTGCCCCGCGGCGGAGATCATGGCAACCATGGCTTCCGGGTCATATTCTTTGATGAGTTTCAGCGCTGTGATGCCGTCCATCACAGGCATTGTGATGTCAAGCGTCACGATATCGGGCTCGAGTTCTTTGTACAATTCTACGCCCTCTCTTCCGTTTGTCGCCTCACCCACGACCTGGTATCCGTTTTCGCTGAGCAGCTTGATGAGCACCTTTCTGATCAGCAGGGAATCGTCGACTACAAGGACGGTGGGCAGTGCCCCTGAGGTATCTATCTGGAGCTCTGTCCTGTTCAGATTCAGGGCGTGTGGTCTCTCCCCGGGAACGAAAGCCGCGTCTGTCGAGATGATCAGGTCAAACTCCGAATCATCGAGGTAGACAGGCATACAGTAGGCGTTTCCTGATAACTGCTGGTTCAGATACACTTCCGGCGGGATCATTTCGATGAAGATGTCATCATCGCTGAGTACAGAGTCAAAAAGCCCGTTATTCAGGTTGGCAAACTCGCAGACGGCGTCGTAAACTTCGTCGCTGCCTGTGACGGAT
>VSNO01000275.1 GCA_009774375.1 Lachnospiraceae bacterium | reverse complement strand
AATTTATGGGAGGTATCTATGAACGGTCAAAATTCAATGCCTTGCAGCCCTGAAACCCAGTCAACGCTGGTCGCTGGGAAAAAGCGTATTCGGGGTACGTCCGTCTGTGTCTGGCTGTCACCGGATGAACAGGCAAAAATCCGGGAGCGCATGGCAGACGTGGGTATTCGCAATCTTTCAGCATATATGAGAAAAATGGCTCTCAACGGCTATGTGCTCCATGTTGACCTTGCGCCAGTCAAAGAGATCGTTTCCCTGCAAAGGCGGTGTGCAAATAATCTCAATCAAATCGCCGTCAGGGTGAATACTTGTGGCGGAGTTTACCCCGAAGAAATCAAGACCCTGCAAAAAGACTATGCGGATTTATGGGGGCCTCTCTCCGAACTGCTGGAGAAACTTTCGGAGGTGGTGGCGCTGTAAGCGCATAAGGCCCAGGAGCGTCAGCGACGGGGCCGCAGACAGGGAAGCCTCTGGACACGGTGTCCAGAGGCTTCCGGCGGGTTTGGGGTGCAACCCCAACAAGCATTTTCGCAAAGCGAAAATTGCAAGTGTTATACACTTGCCCTGCTTGCCGCTAATCATGCGGTCGGAAGTCTGTTTTTTTCGCCCCATTCGCACATTCCATCCAAAATGGGCATAAGGGACTTCCCACGCTCTGTTAAACTATACTCAACTTTAGGTGGAATTTGCGGGTATTCCTCCCTATGTACCAATTGGTCATTTTCCAACTCTTTCAGTGTGGAACTCAGCGTCTTATAGGAAATTTCCCCAATATATTTTTTCATTTCGTTAAACCGCACGACCTTAAATTCCATCAAGGTATAAAGGATTGTCATTTTGTATTTGCCATTGATTAAAGACAGGGTATAGCTAAAACCCGTATCGTTAAGACACTCTTTTGAAATGCAGCGTTCGCCCATAGTACACTTTCCTCCAGGTAAGTATCGCACTTATATGTGCGTACTTGATTTTAGTTTAATTCTTGCTACAATAATACTATCAGGTGTGGGTAAAGTCAAGCCCACAAAATCAGGAGGTATTTTGCATGAGCAAAAAAATTGTTGTTATTACTGGCAGTCCTCGTAAGAAGGGCAATAGCTTTGCCATGACGGAGGCGTTCATCCAGGCGGTAGAGGCGAAAGGCCATACTGTTACCCGCTTTGATGCCGCGCTGAAAAATGTGGGCGGCTGTCGGGCTTGCGAAACCTGCTTTAAGACTGGAAAAGCCTGCTCCTTTGATGACGACTTTAACACGATTGCCCCCGCTATCCTGGAGGCTGACGCAGTGGTTTTTTCTATGCCCGTCTACTGGTATTCCATCCCCGCACAGATTAAGGGCGTCATTGACCGCCTGTTCTCTTTTGTGGTGGGCGGCAAGGATATTGCGGGCAAGGAGTGTGCTGTGATTGCCTGCTGTGAAGAAGATGATATGTCCGTCTTTGACGGTGTGCGCGTCCCCATAGAACGCTCTGCCGCACTGATGAAGTGGAAGATGGTGGGCGAGGTTCTGGTTCCGGGCGTGCTGAATGTCGGTGATATTGCTAAGACAGACGGCTGTAAACAGGCGGCGGCTCTGGCAGAGAAGTTTTAAGGAGGAAAAACACCATGCCCAAGAAAATTGTCATTCTCAATGGCAGTCCCCGCAGAAACGGAAACACCTCCGCGCTGGTTAAAGCATTTACCAATGGCGCGGAGAGCGTCGGCCATACTGTAACAGAATTTTTTCTGAATAACATGAACATCCACGGCTGCAAAGGTTGCTTTGGAGGACATAGCAGCAGAGAGTGTCCCTGTGTCCAGCGGGATGACATGGACAAAATTTATCCGGCAGTGCGGGAGTGCGATGTGATCGTGCTGGCCAGTCCGCTCTATTACTGGAATATGAGCGGGCAAATCAGAACTGCTGTTGACCGCCTGTTTGCTTTGGAAGAAGGGGACGGCAATCTTCTGCGAGGACATAGCAGGGCTTCTGCTCTGCTGATGGCTGCGGAGGGCCACGACTTTGATGATGTTCTTCTCTACTACAATCACTTGATGGAGCATTTGAAGTGGGATAATCTCGGCCATGTTCTTGCCGGAGGAAATGGAGACGTAGGAGATATTGAGGGAAAACCCGAAGTATCTGCCGCTTATGAACTTGGGAAATCTATTACATAACAAAAGAAGCGAATGGATATATTGTCCCATTTGCGGCAGCAAAACACGTGATAAAATAAGAAAAGACAGTGTTTTGAAAAACTATCCCCTTTACTGCCCAAAGTGCAAAAAGGAAACTTTAGTTAGTGCAAAAAATCTACAAATAA
>VSNO01000274.1 GCA_009774375.1 Lachnospiraceae bacterium | reverse complement strand
GTTATATGCAATCTGTTTACGCATGCCACCGGCTGAAATGACCAATGTAATAATCTGATACGTAACATCTCATGTAAAAATCTCCTCCATACTCGATCATTCTTTTTTCTGTGCCATCCTTGAGCTCATAGATCATGACTGCCAGGATGATAAGTGTGACAAATCCAAACAGCGGTTTCAGAAAGCTGATGCCGAGTGTATTGTACACACTGTCCCAGAAATACTTGTCAGTCAGAATGATCCTGAAATTCTCCATGCCCACCCACCGTGCCGAATCGAGCGTATCCACCACAGTACAATTCTGAAATGCGATCTTTAATCCATATATGGGAATATAGTTAAAGACGATCATGAACACGATACCCGGCAGCACCATCAGCTGCAGCGGCATCTGCCTGATAAAATCCCTTGCCTACAGCCTGACACGCACGCCTGCAGGCTTTTCTATGTACCAATCTTATCATGGCGCGCCGGCCTCCCACAAGCGCGTATATTGTTTTGTGATAGGTCAATATTGCTTTTAAAAAAATAAAGTATACTGAATAAAGAATTTTTATCAGGAGGAGTAAACGCATATGATCACATACAATTCCGCTTTGATCGCATCACAGATGGCTTCGACATCTTTTTCTGAGTGTTTGACGACGCGAGCAGCTTTATCCCCCTGCACTGGCACCAGGCTGTCGAAATGATGTTCATTCTGGAACTGCCATTCGGACGATCCCATCCTGAACACCAAGATCATGCAGATCATCCTTGAAGCGAATTCAAAAGGGGGGATTTTGCGTTTTAACAGCCTGGTATTCGAACTGGTCTACCAGCTCTTTTATAAAAATTTCCACACGGCACCCTGCGGGTGCTGCCATATTCTCATTTTTCTACAGATCCCATGGTGCATTGTCATGAAAATCCGTGTAGGATAGATCTTGAAATACAAAAGATAAGGAGAGATTTGACTATGAATGAATTGCAGACACCCATTGAAAATTACCTGGACTACTGTGAAAGCCAGAAACGGCTGGACACAAAAACCCTGCGGGCATACCGGATCGATCTGACGCAATTTTGCAGGCACATTCAACCGGACGATGTGTTAGCGGTCACTCCGAAAGTCCTGGAGGACTTTATCAGCGGACTTCACCAGAAATACAAACCCAAGACCGTCAAGCGAAAGATCGCCTCTCTCAAAGCCCTCTTTCACTACTTCGAATACAGGGATCTGATCGAACGCAATCCTTTTAACAAAATCCAGGTGAAATTTCGCGAGCCGGCGCTCCTGCCCAAGACAATACCGCTCCACACGCTTGAAACGTTCTTATCCGCGATCTACCAGCACCAGGCGGATGCCAAAACAGCGTATCAGAAGCGAAACGCCTTGAGGGACGCCGCCGTGATCGAACTGCTCTTTGCCACCGGAATCCGGATCTCCGAACTCTGTTCACTGGGCGTGGAAAATGTCAATCTGTATGATCAGACGATATTGATCTACGGAAAAGGTTCCAAAGAACGAAAAGTCCAGATCGGAAATGATGATGTCCTCAATATACTGCAAAATTATAAAAATGATTTTCAGACAGAAATACAAAACTGCGGACACTTTTTTGTCAACCAGAACGGCAGAGAGCTGTCGGACCAGGCTGTCCGCAGAATGATAAACAAATACACCTCCCTCGCCGCAATCGACCTGCACATCACCCCGCACATGTTCCGGCATACGTTCGCCACAAGCCTTCTGGAGGCCGATGTGGACATCCGGTATATTCAGGAAATACTGGGGCACAGCTCGATCAATATAACAGAGATCTATACACATGTCGCCATGTCTAAGCAGAGAGATATCCTCACCACGAAACATCCGAGAAAGGATTTTCATCTGTAGATCGAGTAGGAGGCGGTGACTAACCGCCGTCCTCTCACACCACCATGCGTACCGTTCGGTACACGGCGGTTTCAATAGTTGACGTGCACTGACTGATAAGCGGTGGCTAAATCGTAAAAGCCACTTCCTATCAGTCTTTCTTTTGTCATTGCCATGTTTACGGCGGCTGTATGTATTGTAAACCAATATCCCCGGCGGCTGTTTCCAGCCTGCCGCGCCAAATCCTTCGGCACTCCCATCCTGATTAGATTTCGCACTTTTGTCTTTGGTTTCTTCCATTGTTTCCATATACACATACGGATTCTGTGATAGCGCCATCCATTAAAAATTCAGGACACAAAAAGAACACCGACATGAAAAGTGCAGAAATTAAGACCGCAATTTTAAATACTTGTGAGTAAAAAGTTTGCGCTGCTTAAGAAGCCCGTGAACCCCAGTAGGTTCCGGACTCATCCTGCTGTTC
>VSNO01000273.1 GCA_009774375.1 Lachnospiraceae bacterium | reverse complement strand
AATCATGCGTATTTCCCTCGTCTGTATCTGCGAAACTCCGGCACGTTGACGTGCCTTGTGACAAAGGTGAGCACAAAGAACAGGACCGCAGTGTCGACCGGCAGCATGATGAGGTTCTTGATGACGCGCGCGGGCAGGATCGCCATGAAGGCATTGCCGTTCAATACCGCGAGCCACAGCGTGTTCAGACCGCAGTTTACGATGGCTTTCGTCAGGAATTCCGCGATAAAGATGCGCCAGAGCTTCACCGGTTTTCTGTACAGGATCGAGCCGTAGATCACACCTGCGACCATGACGTTGAACGTGTAGCCAAAGAAGAAGGCGCCGCCGTCCGGTTTGAGCATGTATTTCAGGATGTCGAGCGTGCCGCCGAAGACCGCGCCGACCCACGGTCCGAACAGGTATTCCACGACGCGGTTTGGAAGCCCCGAGAAGCCGATGCGGATGTTGGGCGTGATAAAGATGGATGTGGTGTAGTTGAGTACGACCGCCAGTGCCGCCATCAGGCCGCACAGGACGAGATTGTGTGTGACTTTCAGTTCCTTGAAGGAATCCAGGTAAAATTTTTGCATAAAAAAAGCCTCCTTTATGCAGCAGCCTGAAACTACACAAATGAGACTTAAGAGATCAGAAGATCGTTCTGTGGTCTTAATCAGTCAAATATGTAGCAGCGGGATGCGAACCCCGTACCGCAAAAGAAAGTGGAAGCACTTTCTTTTTTCGTCCCTGTGACAACTCCCTGTTCACAAGGCACTTGACGCACGCGATTCTACTCTGCATGATAAAAATTGTGTATGTTGTAACAATCGAACTATACAACAATCCGCGCGATTTGTAAAGAGGAAATTTTTTTGGAGCGTTTTTTCAAAAGGACTTGAAATGCGAACACCTGTGTGGTAGAATGGATTCATTCACAGGAACTGTCCTGAGTTCTCTGCCACGACAGTCCTGGAAGCGTATATTACAGAATGTATAAGATCATGTGGACATGGTCATAAAGAACGACATGATAAGGAGTTGTAGGAAAATAACCGGTGCGGCTTGCACAGGATAGTTCACTACAGATCCTGAGAAGGATGGGGTTACAGATGGATACACAGCTGTTTATGTGGATCGTGATCGCGGCGGGCATCGTGCTGGCAGTAGCGGCGGGCGTGCTGGTCTGCCGGCAGTTTCGGGTCAGCGCCAGGCGCAGGGAGCTCGATGCGATGGACGGACTTGATTTTGAATATTATTGTGCGGATCTGCTCGCGGCAGACGGCTTTGTCGACGTGAAAGTCACGCGCAGCAGCGGGGATTACGGCGTTGACATTCTCGCGGAGAAGGACGGCGTGACCTATGCGATCCAGTGCAAGCGCTACACGGGGCTTGTGGGGGTCAAGGCGGTGCAGGAAGCTTACGCGGGCAGGGATTACTATGACAGGATGGTCGGCGCGGTGCTGACGAACCAGTATTTTACGAAACCGGCGGTGCAGGCGGCGCGGAAGTTAAAGATCCTCCTGTGGGACAGGGATTACCTGCAGGATATGGAGAAGATCAGATGAGAGGGGGCATGGACATGGATTCGGAGGAGATATTGCTGAGAAAACGTCTGGGGGAGCTGGCGGACAAAGCATACAATAACAGCCAGTATTTATTTACCGGCTTTTTGTCGGCGGCGGAGCTTGACATATATTACCGTATGGAGCGGGAGCTGTCCTATGTGCCGGTCACGGTGTCTGGCGGCACGGCGGACTGCGAGCGCGTGATGCTGCGCTTTGGCAGCGAGGAGCTGTGCGGGTACGAGGAACCGTTTCCGATCCGGTGCATCGAGATCGCACCGCTTGTCGAGAAGTTCGGCGAGGAGCTGGGGCACAGGGACTACCTGGGGGCGCTGATGAACCTTGGGATCGAGCGCGCCACGCTCGGGGACATCATCGTTGCCGGCAAACACGCTTTTCTGTTCTGCACGGAGAAGATGGCGCCCTATATCATGGAGAATCTGGATCTGGTCAGGCATACCAGCGTCCGGTGCCGGATCGCGGAAAAGATACCGGAGAGTACGGTCACGAGACTGGAGCGCAGGACTGTGCAGGTCAGCGCGGCGCGCGCCGACAGCATCGTTGCGAAGATCTACAGCCTGTCGCGCAGTGAGAGCGTGGAGCTCTTCCGGGCAAAGCGCATTTTTGTGAACGGCAGGCTCAGCGAGAACAACGGCGGCCAGTTAAGACCCGGCGATCAGGTAACGGTGCGGGGCTTTGGCAGGTTCCGGTTTGTGGGCGTATCGGGCGAGACACGCAAGGGTAAACTGAATGTGGAGACGGATCTATTCTGCTGAAAACGTCCGGTGTTATCGACAGGCTTTTGTACAATTCGATACTAATC
>VSNO01000272.1 GCA_009774375.1 Lachnospiraceae bacterium | reverse complement strand
TCAGAGAGCCTGATCTTTGACAATGCAGCGATCTCCGTTCCAAGTTTCCCCATATATTTTTCTGCCAGTAACAGGGTGTTGTGTGCCTCGTCCATCTTTGCCGCAAGGTCTCCCACATGGACGGTCGACCAGACACGCTTTGCCGTGGACAGCGCCATGTTGAGGGTATTCTGGCACACCACACGCACGGGTGTCATTGCGGCCTTGATGGCACCGCTCCCGTCGTGGGAACTGCTGAATACAAGATAGGGCTCGATCTGCTCCCCCTCTATGATGCATCTGTCAGGAAGCTTTGCAAGGAGCCAGATCCTGCGACCCTCCTGCAGGGAACCCGCAGTTTCGTATCTCACCCCTTCCCCCAGCAGTGTATCCGTAAACGCAAATGCCTCCGCATTCTGGACAACCCTGTATCGGTCACTGACCACGCCAAGAACTTTATTGTCTGTATCCCTGATATTTGCCTTGTAGCCGAGGATTGGCTCATATGCACTGGTCATGATCGGTCTCTGGATAACATTCCAGTCAAGCCCGGATGCCTGCAGTGCCTCCTGTGAAGATAATGCTGTTTCGACGCAGACACCGCCCTCCCATGAAAGCGAATAACCACAGCACAGACTACTGTAGGCATCAATACAGGCTGTCAGGATCGGTCTGCCAACCAGACTCCCTGCATCATTGACAAGGTAAATGTCGCATACAGTAGCGTCCAGCATCCCTACACCAACAGATAATGCAAATTCCCGTACTCCCTCACCTGTAAGAGGTCTGTTGTTCCTCTGATAGTTTTTCAATCCATTTCTGGAAATGTAAAAATTCTGCATCTTCCTTGTCTTACGGTAGAAATAACGAAACTGATAAAATGACGGATATTTTTCTGCCAATACCCCCAATGCATCACAATACTTCTCTTTGAGCATCATTGTATAAGCTGTCATAAGGGACTGCTTCTTTGTCGTATGGAAATACTTATTTAACGCCCATCTTATATTCTTTTCATCCTGTGTCAGTTCCCGTTCGTTCTGACGTTTCTTTGGAGCAAGAACAGCCAGATCCAGATAAGATAAATAAAGGCAAAGATACTTTCTGACAGTCTGTCTTGATACTTTGCATTCCTCTGCTATAGAGCAAATCAGTTTAGGGCGTATCTTATCATCCGATATAAGAGAAACAATAGGTGCAATCATTGTATATCGTTCATGCATAACTTTCCTCTGGTCTGCATCCAAAGCATCAGCATCCATGAGCCTGATTCCTGTAATCTCAAAGAGTTCTTCATTGGAACACACAGTATGAGATTCCAACCATGCAGACTCCATCCATACAGGCATAGTCTGTTTCACGCAGTCAATCACAAGAACGCTCTCCTGTTGTACATCTAATACTCGAATAATGTTATCACCAGAACGTAACAGATCATGCTTCTTCATCAATGACCACACCCCAATCCATAACGCCATGCCTGAACCAGTATTCCCTTGAAGCATCCAGCAGCTTTACTGTCATTGGCTTCATCAGATATTTTCTGAAAACACACTCTCTTACCATCAAATCCCCATCTGTTTTGATACAGACAAAATCCGATGTGTACTCTCCAATATCAAGTCCATCCAGCAGAACATTACATCTGATCTCCTTAATCTCATCATTCGCCTGCACCAGATCAGCATAAGCATACTGGATCGTATCATACGTCTTACACACCTCCTCACACTTTCCGATCTTCCGCTTCTCACATCGCCCTTTAAAGTTCTTCTTTCTCATCCTTACAAAACCTCCCAAACGGGAACCTCCTGCAGTTTTCCCAAAACCAATTCCCAAAAATGAAACCGATATGCTTTTGGGGAATCGGAGCCTGCACTTTTGGGGAAATGGATAACCTACAATCCTCTGTTTATAAGGATTTCAAGACAATTATCACTTTCCCAAAAACGCGATCAGGAAATATCACCATGTCGTAGGGCACTGTAATTTATTCTGTAAAGGGGCAAAGTTGTTTATCCGCTTTAGCCTGTTAAAGCATGCCCTCTACTCCATGGTGATCCTATACAGAACATTCCCGGAATCCAGTATTTTTGCAGGGAAAGGATAGTTCGCTGAACAAAAAAACGACCTTGCATTTCTCTTTGCAAAGTCGTTTTTTTCTATGTCGGGGGGCTGTGTCTTTTTGCCTTTTCCAGAATAAATTACAGTGCCCTACGACATCAGCACCCAGTGTATCACTTGCTGTTAATCGCCGCCTGTGCCGCTGTTATACTTTGATGACTTTTTACCCCGGGGTAAAAATATTTACCCCTTTTACCCCACCTGTGAGGAATTTACCCCACCCCATTTTGCGATTCGACAAATTGCGATTTTGCCGCTAAAACCC
>VSNO01000271.1 GCA_009774375.1 Lachnospiraceae bacterium | reverse complement strand
GGGGCGCCTGATGAAGTAGCCCTTTTCCATGCCTTCCCTGAATAAAACGGATTCCTGTCCGATGTACGAGTTGATCCACACACAGATGTTCAGCCCTTTGTCCTTGATGCGTTTCAGCATGCCGGCGGGATCCGGGAATACCCTGCTGTCCCACAGAAAATCGCTCCAGTGGAACTCCTTCATCCAGAAACAGTCAAAATGAAACGTCCGGAGCGGGATCCCTCTGTCGAGCATGCCGTCGACAAAGCTCATGACTGTCTCCTCGTCATAGTCTGTCGTGAACGAGGTGGACAGCCACAATCCAAAAGTCCACGGTGCGGGAAGCCCGGGCTTTCCTGTGATATCCGTGTATCGTCTGAGGACGTCCTTCATCCCGGGACCGTCGATCAGGAAGTAGTCCAGATAGGTGCCTCCGACGGAAAACTCAGCTTTTGTGACCATTTCGGTGCCGATCTCAAACTCTACGTTCTCCGGATGATTTACGAGGACGCCATAGCCTTTGCTCGATATATAAAATGGAATGTTCTTGTAACACTGCTCCGTGCTGGTGCCGCCGTCCGCGTTCCAGATCTTCACGCTCTGACCGTTTTTGACAAACGGGGTGAACCGCTCGCCGAGACCGTAGATCTTCTCGTCGACGCCGATGCCAAGCTGCTGGCGCATGTAAGTGTCGTGGTTGTCTCCCCTGTCGTAAGCCATTCCGCGCCAGGCCGTCTTCATCAGGGCGAGATCCTTTGCCCGGGACTCCGTGATCAGCCTGCCGTTTCGCGTGTAGCGCATGTACCAGTTGGCCTTGCCGATCTCGAGGGCGAGGGAACCGCTGTAGATGATGATGCGTTCCTCGTTCTCGTCCACCCTGAGCGGTCTGGCAGCAGCGTTGAGCTCAAACGCCGGGCTGGTGCTGACTGCGCCAAGGTGATGGTAAGTCTGTACACGGATGACTTCGTCCATCGGAGTTGTGATGACCAGCGTCAGATTGATGCCGCCGAGCGTGTCGCCTCTGTGGTTGATGCGTGTTGTTGGGGCGCAGACCGTCACCTTGTTCGCCTCAACTTTTGTAAAGTATGCCTGCTGTGGTGCGAAGCATTCACAGCCTTCCTGCTGGAGCCAGCAGCCGTTACTGAATTTCATCATTACCTCTTTTCTGCGCCGGTTCGATATAGAAGTGTGTCCTTGCGGTATGAGAATACTGCACCCGGCACTGTGCAGATGTCAGATATATATATGTATCATACCATATATTGCCGGAAAGGAAATGAAATAATTAGATTTTTTTAGCAGTATTTTTTAAATAAGTTGGTCAAAATCGCTGATGTGTGGTAAAATAATCATAAATACGGTTCGGAGGAAATATGATTGACATTTGAGTGGGATGAAGATAAAAATAAGATCAATCTGGAAAAGCATGGTATTGATTTTGAGACTGCGATATTGGTGTTCAATGATATGCAAAGAATTGAAATCTTTGATTTAGAGCATAGTGTAGAAGAAGATCGATATAATACGATCGGAATGGTAAACGATGTTCTGTTTGTGGTTTATACAGAACGAAAAGACAACATTCGTCTGATATCAGCCAGATTGGCAACGAAGACAGAGAGGAGCATTTACTATGATCAGGACAGTTACTTTGGATAGAAACCAGAAACCGACAGAAGAACAGATCCGTCAGATTAAGGAAGCCGCAAAGCGGGAGATCGTATTTGATGAGGATTCCCCAGAACTGACGCCGGCTATGGAGAAGGCATTCCGGCTGGCAGCTAAAAATAGAAATACACAGAGAAAAACGGTCATATCATAAATACAGCATAAAGGAGGAATTTGTATGAAGCTTACTTTTGTAGGTGCGGACCATCAGGTGACGGGGAGCTGCCATTTCCTGCAGGCTTGCGGCAAAAATATGCTCGTGGACTGCGGCATGCAGCAGGGATCGAATCCGTTTGAGTGCTGCGAGATGCCCGTCGACGAGGCGCAGATCGATTACGTCTTTCTGACGCATGCGCATGTGGATCATTCGGGAAATCTGCCGCTGCTCTACGCGAGAGGGTTTCGGGGACAGGTGTTTACGACGGAGGCGTCCGCCGACCTGTGCTCCATCATGCTGCGCGACTGCGCGCATATCCAGATGCAGGAGGCGGAGTGGAAGAACAGAAAGGCAAAGCGGCACTCGGGGCTTCCGCTGGTGGAGCCGGCGTACACCATGGAGGATGCGGACGGCATCATCAGAAACATTGTCCCGTGCGCGTATGGCAAAAATGTCGAGATCAGCGACGGCGTCAGGATCCGCTTCACCGATGTGGGACATCTGCTCGGTTCTGCCAGCATCGAGATCTGGCTGACGGAGGGCGGCGTGACGAAAAAGATCGTGTTCTCCGGGGACATCGGCAATAAGAACCAGCCACTGATCAAAGACC
>VSNO01000270.1 GCA_009774375.1 Lachnospiraceae bacterium | reverse complement strand
ACCGGTGTCATATCATTTCATGGAATAAATCTCCCGCCACAATCTGAGAGCATAAACGTTCAAAATGAATATATTTCAGAAAACAATTTTTCTGTCACCGTTTTTGGGGTTCCCGGGCCATGACGCAGCAGTCCTTTCCGCAGAATGAGATCCCATAGCTGCTTGCAATGTCATAGCCGTCGTCCTCAAGCTCCAGGACATACTTTTTATCGTCGATCTGCTGTAAGGCCTCCTCCGCCTTTTTTTCGAGTTCCCTGATCTTCTTCGTGGTCTTAAACTCCACGATAAACGCCTCTTTCCGGCGCGACACCGGTTTTACAAACAGGTCGCACCTGCCTTTGCCCGTCTCACGGTTGGATTTCGTGCGGTAGCCTTTCATGCCCGACAGCAGCCCGGCCACCAGTCCGTGATAATAATTTTCACTCTCGTCAAAGGAACTAATTGTCTCATATAAGATATCCGTCAGCTCTTCCTGCAGCGTCTGCGTATCCTTGCTGACAAAGGCGGTATGCAGCCGGGTAAGGTCGCGTTCTTTCATTTTCTGGTTGAACCATGCCATGATTTTTTCGCGGAAAATATAGCGCACCTCCCGGTTTGGTATCGCAAGCGTAAGATACCTCGTGTCGTCCTCTCCCATGCGCTCGTCCACTTTCCTGAAATATCCCGTAAAAAACATGAAATTCCACAGATTGTCCATGTTCTCGTACACTTCGCCGTAGGTAATGTCCTCATGGACAGGTTTTTCGACCGTTCCGCCGTCGATCAGTCTCTCCAGTTCGCTCTTTACGCTGTCGTCCGCCATATCGATCAGATTACGCACAATAGTATTGGAGGAAGTGTTTGCCCAGTATGACCGCGGATACCAGTCCTCATTTTCCCGCAGGTCGTCGACGAACTGTATCACGCTCCACGGATTATACACGTTGATACTGCCAAAAATGTAACCATTGTACCATTCCTGAATGGTATCGTATTTGTGGGACAGCCCATAATAATCACACAGCCTTTGCACCTCATCCGGCGTGAATCCGAAGTACTCCGCATATTTTTCGTCCAGAATGGAAATGACTTTTAGATTGTTTAATCCTGTAAAGATACTCTCCTTTGAGATGCGCAGACAGCCCGTTATCACCGCGAATTCCAAACTGCTGTTTGTTTTAAAAGCTGACTCAAACAGGGAGCGGATAAAGCCTGTCATTTCATTATAAAACTTCTGTGTAAACGCGTTCTCAAGCGGCACGTCGTATTCATCTATCAAAATGATTGTTTTTTTGCCGTAGTATTTTTCAAGGCATTGTGACAAAAATTTAATCGAGGTATTATACGCACTGCGATCCGCCTTGCGCATCCTGATACTCATATATTGGTCTTTCTCCACAGAAAGCCGCTCATCCTGCAAAATAAACTGATGCCTTGCATACTCATCCGCAATCTGCCACTTTATCGCCTCATATGCAAGCTCAAAATCCGGCTGTTTCGCGTCCTTGAGCGTCAGACTGATCACCGGATAGCTCCCCATGTGCGCAAGGTACGCTTCCCCCGCCTTCATGATGTTCATATGTTCAAACAGATATGCATTGTCCTTTTTACTGCCATCATCCGTGCGCATATCCTCAAAAAAATACTGGAGCATACTCATATTGAGCGTCTTGCCAAAACGCCGCGGACGCGTAAATAAATTAACGCTTCCCTTTTTATCCAGCAGCTCTTTCATGAACCATGTCTTGTCAATAAAATAATATCCCCTCGTTATTAAATGCTCAAAACTATCAATGCCTACCGGCAATGGTTTCAGCCCCATATATCCCCTCCGTTCTGTTTGCTCTTAACAGTTCCCTGACTTTAGTATATCTGATAATGCAGCTGATTGCAAAGAAAAATTGGCAACAGTCCTGCGTAAGTAACTACCGAAATGCATATTTCTTCCGGGGCATGCTGCAGAATGCTATTCTGCCATATTTCATCCTATTCCCTTATAAATGATTTATCTGACACTGAAAGACCATCCTCGTCTGAAAGATACCTCTCCACCTTCACATGCAGGTCACATTTTTCCCGCAGCTTTATTATCTGCGCCATCATAGACGACGCGTGGTGGTGTAGTATCCATGCGTATACGGGTCAAAGGCGATGGCATTCACCAGCGACATGTCTACCCTGTCGCCGGCCATAACGCTTTCGTCTGCCGTGACATTGACCACTTTGCCAATCACACCGCAGCCGTATTCATTGTCCTGATACTCGATAAACTCACTCGTCATTTAGTTAAGAGGGACTCGTCAGAGCCTATTATGATAAATTAATCGTATATTAGTTTGTGAAGAAATAGTTAGAACATCTATATTGACTTGAGAGTTGAAAGTTCTATCAAAAAAATAACTCTTCCATATGGATTTATGGTATCTTTAAGTTACCACACTTAA
>VSNO01000027.1 GCA_009774375.1 Lachnospiraceae bacterium | reverse complement strand
GAGGTGAAACTATAATTTTGGAAATTGCGGATACCTTGTAAAATAAGGGATTCGAGTTTCCGAGAGCACACTATATAATGAGGGAGGTGTTCGTGTGGCAAAGCAAGAAGAAAGTGGTCAGTCTTTGAACCAGATCAAAAAATCCACAAACGTTGTGTTCAATATCGTTTTTCTGATATTGGGCGTCATGTGTGTGATTCCACTGTTGTTCGTATTTTCGATCTCCATCACAGAGGAGGAAGCGCTCCGGACAAACGGATACCAGCTGATTCCTTCGGTGTTCTCGGGTTCGGCGTACAAGTTTCTGTGGAATGAGCGCGGCATGATCCTGCGCGCGGCATTTATGTCGATCCTTGTCACGATCGTCGGTACACTCATCGCGATCGCGCTGGACACATCGATGGGATATGTCGTTTCCAGAAGGAACTTCAGATTGAAAAAGCTGTATACATGGCTGATCTTCATCCCGATGGTATTTAACGGCGGTATGCTGGCAAGCTATGTGGTAGTAAACAATATCCTGGGTCTGAGCAATACGATATGGGCGTTGATCCTGCCTTTGGCGTGCTCATCCTTCAGCGTGACGATCTGCCGTACATTCTTCCGGACGACAGTGCCGGATTCCATCATAGAGTCGGCGAAGATTGACGGAGCGGGACAGTTCCGCATCTGGTCCCAGATCGTTATGCCGATCTCCAAGCCGGTCATCGCGACGATCGGTATGTTTGCGGCATTCGGCTACTGGAATGACTGGTTCCAGGCTTCCCTGTATATACAGGACAAGAATCTGCAGACACTGCAGTCTTTATTGAACAACATACAGAAAAATATCGAGTACATCGCAAACAATCCCTACGGCGGCCTGTCGCTGCAGCAGTACAAGTCATCGATGCCGACGGAGAGTGTGCGAATGGCGATCGCGATCGTTATCATCGTGCCGATCGCATGTACGTATCCGTTTTTCCAGAAGTATTTCATTTCCGGTCTGACGATCGGTTCAGTGAAAGAATAGAGTACGAAGAGAATTTCTAAGCCTGCAAAGGACGCGGGCTAAGAAATTCTAAAACTTCGTACGGGAAGAACGCAAAGGGCAGCGTTCTTCCGGGGTGTTGAACTAACTAATATTATAAAAGGAGGATTTATTATGACAAAAGCAAAGAGATTACTGGCATCTGGTCTTGCGGCGGTGATGGCGGCAGGTATGCTGACAGGCTGCGGCGGTGGCGGCGGAGACACTGCGAACAACACAAACACAAGCGGCGACAATTCGGCAGCGTCCTCGTCCGGCAGCCAGAGCAGCGGATCGAATTCGGAGAGCAGCGCGGGCAGCGGGGAGATCGTGAATCTGAAATGGGTGACGATCGGAAACGGTATGCCGACCAATTATGACACATGGATCTCATCTGTCAATTCCTATATAGGAGAGAAGATCGGCGTGAACCTCGAGATGGAGGTCATTCCCTGGGGCGACTGGGACAACCGCAGGAATATCATCGTCAGCACAAACGAGCCGTACGATATCATTTTCGGAAACGGCAATAACTATGTGGCGGATATCAATCTGGGTGCATACGCGGATATCACGGATCTGCTCGAGGCGAATATGCCGGGACTGATGGAGCTGATGCCGGATAAGTACTGGGACGGTGTGCGCGTGAAGGACAGGATCTACGGCGTACCTACGTACAAGGACAGCTCGATCACCAACTATGCGATCTGGGATAAGGAGCTGGTCGACGAGTACAGCCTCGATATCAAGTCGCTGATCTCGCTGGATTCCATGACTGAGACCTTTGAGACACTGAAGGCTGACAAGAACGACTATCCCGTATATGTGAAGAATGACGGTCTGTATTTTATCTTTGACGTGTATGACCAGATCGGCGGCGGCACGCAGATTCTCGGTGTGCGCTTTGACGACAAGGATGCAAGAGTGTGCTTCACACTGGAGGAGAAGGACATCATGGATCAGCTCAAGATCATACACGAGTGGTATGAGAAGGGCATCATCAACCCGGATGCGGCGACGCTGACAGAGGGACGTGTCTACAATATGTGGCGTGTCGCACAGGGCTGGGAGTCCGCAGGCGTGACTTCATGGGGACCTCAGATGGGCAAGGACGTTGTCGTACAGCAGATCGAGAAGACGATCCTTTCCAACGAGACAGTGCGCGGCTCCCTGAACATGGTTTCCATCAACACAAAGTATCCGGAAAAGTGCTTACAGCTGCTCGACATGGTGAACTGTGACACAAAGCTCCGCGACCTGTTCTACTACGGTGAGGAGGGCGTGAACTTCGAGTATACAGCCGACGGCAAAGTGCACAAGATCAACAATGACTGGGCGCTTGCAGGATATACACAGGGTTCCTTCTTCACAGTTACGACACTTGACACGGATGAGTTTAACCAGTGGGACGAGGTAAAGGCTTTGAACGAGGCGGCAGAGTCCTCTGTGATGCTCGGATTCACATTTGACACAAATGCTGTATCAGACCAGCTCGCGAACTGCCGTGAGATCTGGATGCGCTACCGCAGTGAGGTTATGACAGGCGTGCAGGATCCCGAGGTGGTTGTGCCCAAGATCAAGGAAGAGCTGATGAAAGCAGGATGGCAGAATGTTATCGACGAGGCGCAGAGACAGGTTGACGAGTTTATGGCAAAATAAAATAGAATGGAAGACAGAGGTGTCGGCGTATGGCAAAAATAATTGGAAAAGATCTGCCTAACATGCCATGGCAGGAGCCGGAAAATACGGAAAAGCTGCCAGTGTGGCGTTATCATGCAAATCCGATCATAGAGCGGTTTGCGACAAAAAATTCCAACAGTATCTTTAACAGTGCCGTTGTTCCCTTTGAGGATGGGTACGCGGGCGTGTTCCGCTGCGACAGCAAGTCGATCAGCATGGATATCTTTGCAGGATTCAGCAAAGATGGCATCCACTGGGACATCGCGGACGATGCGATCGTATTTGAGGGTGCGCATCCCGAGGTGGCGAAGAGGGACTTTCGATATGACCCCAGGGTATGTTTCATAGAGGACCGGTACTATATCACATGGTGCAACGGCTACCATGAGTACCCGACGATCGGGGTGGGATATACGTATGATTTCAAGACTTTTTACCAGCTGGAAAACGCGTTTCTGCCGTTCAACCGCAACGGTGTGCTGTTTCCGCGCAAGATCCACGACAAGTACTACATGCTGAGCCGCCCGAGTGACAATGGACATACGCCGTTTGGGGATATCTTCCTGAGCGAGAGCCCCGACCTGAAATACTGGGGCTGCCACCGCTACGTGATGGGTACCATCAAGGGCGATGCCTCGGCGTGGCAGTCCACCAAGATCGGCGCGGGGAGCGTGCCGGTCGAGACGGACGAAGGATGGCTTTTGATCTACCACGGCGTTATCAATACATGCAATGGTTTTGTATATAGAATGGGCTGTGCACTGCTGGATCTGGAGGAGCCGTGGAAGGTGATCAGAAGAACAAAGAACTATATTTTAGCACCTCATGAAATCTATGAGTGTGTCGGAGATGTGCCCAATGTGGTGTTCCCGTGCGCGGCGCTCACAGACGCGGCGACGGGAAGGATCGCGATCTATTATGGCTGCGCTGACACCGTGACCGGGCTGGCATTTACGACTGTAGACCGTCTGATGGCTTACATGGATCCGGTTTGAATCTGAAACTGTATCCGATATAAAAGTGACAGGCTGCCGCAAAAAGAAATAAAGTGAAAACTTTGATTGATTTTGCGGCAGCCTTTTTGGCAGACTGCGTACGGTAGCCTGCAGTCAGGAGGAATTGATATGTATCTGTTGCCAAAACCAAAGAAAATAGAAAAAAGACAGGACTCTTATGAGATCAGTTGGAATACGGTGATCACGATCGATGGAGCGCTGTCGGAAAATGGCTGTGTCTATGCCGGGATCCTGCAGGAACGCATCAGAAGATATGCCGGTATCGAGTGTGCGGTCGTGAGAGGGGAAAAAAGGAAAAGGGACATTTTCCTGACGCTGACGCCGGCATGCGGTGCGCAGGAATATCAGATACACATAGACCGGGACGGGATCGTCATTGCAGGGGGCGATGGGGCGGCAGTCCTGTACGGTGTGCAGACCCTGTGCCAGATCCTCGCACAGTGCGGCGGCGTGCTGGAAGGCATGGAGATCGCAGATGCGCCGGACATCCGCTGCAGGGGGTATTTTCTGGATGAGACGAGGGGCAGGGTGCTGACGCTTCCCTATCTGAAGAAGGTGGTGGATCGTCTCAGTAGATATAAGATCAATCAGTTCCAGCTCTATGTCGAGCACACGTATCTGTTTCGCGATCTGACGGAGATGTGGCGCGATGACACGCCGCTGACAGCGGAGGATATCCTGGAGCTGGATGCGTACTGCAGGAGGCTGCACATCGAGCTGGTCCCTGCGCTGGCAAGCTTCGGTCATCTGTACACGCTGCTCTCGACACGCAGTTATGGAGAACTCTGTGAGCGCAGTGATTCGTGGAAAGCATCTTTTTCCTTCTGGGACAGGATGGACCATCACACGATCAACACGACGGACGAGCGGGCGCTGCCGCTCATCAAAAGCATGCTCGCCGAGTACGGGGCACTGTTCACCTCTGACCAGTTCAATATCTGTGCGGACGAGACGTTTGACCTTGGCTGTGAGAAGTCGCGCGGGACGGCGCAGCAGATCGGGACGGAACAGATGTATATCGATTATCTGAAGGAGCTGTGCGGATTTCTGGACAGCCGTGGGAAGCGGGTGCAGTTTTTCGGGGATATCATCTGCCGGAAACCGGAGCTCATCTCACAGCTGCCGCAGGGAACCGTATGCCTCACGTGGGGCTATGCGCCGGAACAGTCCGTTGATTCCTGCCGCGCCATGGCACAGGCGGGGGCTGTGCAGTATCTCTGCCCCGGGGTAGGCGGTTGGAACCAGTGGATCAATCTGATCGAGAACTCGTACCGGAACATTGTCAGAATGTGCGGCTATGGGCGTGAGTACCATGCGGAGGGGATCCTGAACACGGACTGGGGCGATTTTGGCCATGTGAACCACCCGGAATTTTCCGTGCCGGGCATGATATACGGGGCGACGTTTTCCTGGAATCAGGAGGAGATCGGCTTCGATGAGATCAACCGGCAGATTTCGCGTCTGGAATACGGCGATGTGACAGAGCAGGCTGTGGAGATCATGACAAAGATGCCGACACACGTCCTGTTTGGCTGGCGCGATACAGTGGTATACTATGAACAGACTGCGCGCGGCCATGTACTGGACAATGAGGAGCTGATCCCGAAGCTTTTTTTGGAGGATTCCGACGCGGCGGATGCGAAGGTGCAGCAGGCGGATCAGGCGCTGTGCGGGCTTGCCACGCAGATGAAGCGGGCGGCAGTGTCGATGGATATGCAGTCAAGAGAGATCGCAGGGCTGGTCGAGCTTGCGGCGGAGGCCGTCAGGATCTGGAATGAAGTCGGTGCGGCGATCGTCCATGAAAAACAGGACAGCGCGCTGGGTCAGGATGAGGCGTTCGCGCTCGCGGGACGGCTGGAGCGGTGGTTTATGGCATACAAGAAACAGTGGCGCAGCGTAGGGCGCGAGGGAGACCTCCACCACATCGCCGGGATCGTTTTCTGGTATGCGGATCGTCTGCGCCGGAGATGATCGATGATAAGACTATATTTTGAATAGGAAAGGGTTCTGCAGAAAAATGCAGACACGGAGGAAAAAATATGCATTTTTTGGATAAGAGAGTCAACGTTATCTGCGAGGAGCTCAAAAAGTTAAAAGTGAAGCAGAAGTTTACGATTGATAACTGGAAGTATAAGGAGGGAAACTTTATCCGTCCGGAGGAAGCCGAGGCAGACAATGCGGCGTGGGAGGATTTTGACTGCCAGAACATGCACTGGTATGGGAAGGACCGCCACTACTGGTTCAAGACGACGTATCAGGTGCCTCATGAGCTGGATGGAAAGCGGATGTGGCTCCATGTGCGCACTCAGATCGATGAGTGGGATGACGCGAAGAATCCGCAGTTTCTGCTGTTTGTGAACGGGGAAGTGGTGCAGGGCATCGATATGAACCACAGGGATGTCTTCCTGTCTCCGTCCGCAAAGGAGGGTGAGGTGCTCGAGATCGGTCTGCAGGCGTACACGGGAACCCTGCACACGGAGTTCAACCTGATCGTAGAGATGCAGGAGATCGACGCGCTGATCGAGAAGGTCTACTATGATTTGTGGGTGCCGCTCGAGGCGTTTACCAGAATGGAGGAGGACGACAAGAACCGCAGGGATATCGAGGAGATCCTGAACAGCACTGTGAACCTCATCGATCTCAGGACACCGTACTCCGAGGAGTTCTACCGCACACTGAACGAGGCGTCAGACTATATCGACAAGGCGCTGTACACTGACATGGCGGGATATCAGGATGTGATCGCGACCTGTATCGGACACACGCACATCGATGTCGCATGGTGGTGGACGGTCGCGCAGACAAGGGAGAAGACCGGGCGCAGCTTCGCCACAGTCCTGAAGCTGATGGAGGAATATCCGAACTACAGGTTCATGTCGAGTCAGCCGCAGCTTTACGCTTTCCTGAAAGAGCGTTATCCCGAGCTGTATGAGAAGGCGAAGGAGCGGATCCGGGAGGGACGCTGGGAGCCGGAGGGCGGCATGTGGGTGGAGGCGGACTGCAATCTGACCTCGGGCGAGTCCCTCGTGCGCCAGTTCATGCACGGCAAGCGCTTCTTCAAAGAAGAGTTTGGCGTGGATAACCGGATCCTGTGGCTTCCGGACGTGTTTGGCTATTCCGGGGCACTCCCGCAGATCATGAAAAAGTGCGGGATCGACTACTTTATGACCACGAAGCTTGCGTGGAACCAGTTCAACAAGATCCCTTACGATACTATGATGTGGAGAGGAATCGACGGTTCGGAGGTGCTGACACACCTGATCACGACACTGGGCGTTCATCAGCCGATCAAGGATTTCTTCACGACGTACAACGGAATGCTTCACCCTGACGCGATCATGGGCGGCTGGACGCGCTACCAGAACAAGGATATCAACAATGACATTCTGATCTCCTACGGCTACGGTGATGGCGGCGGCGGCCCGACGAGAGAGATGCTTGAGACCTCGATCCGTATGGAGAAGGGCGTAAAAGGGATCCCCAAAGTCCGTCAGGCGTTCGCGCGCACTTATTTTGACGAGCTGAAAGAGCGCGTCGAAGGAAACAGGCGGCTGCCGGTGTGGGAGGGCGAGCTCTACTTCGAATATCACAGGGGGACGCTGACTTCCATGGCGCGGAACAAGCGCTCGAACCGCAAGTCTGAGCTGGGTTTGATGGATCTGGAGCTGCTGTCCGTGCTGACAGCGCCGGATATGGCATATCCGCAGGAGGCGCTCGATGCGATGTGGAAGGTCGTGCTGCTGAACCAGTTCCACGATATTCTTCCGGGATCCTCTATTCACGAGGTGTATGAGGTGACGAAGGAGGAGTATGACAGACTGGCAGAGCAGCTCTCGGAGATGACTGCGGAGCGCAGAAAGGCGGTCGCGGGAAGCGGCGCGGCGGTCACGGTGTTCAACACCACAGGCAAGGTCAGGGATGATATCGTGAACCTGGGCGACCTGGAGGGCAGTGTGCTGATGGATGCGGACGGCGTGGTCTATCCGATCCAGCAGACAAAGGATGGCAATATTGCGTTTGTACACGGCCTGCCGTCAAAGGGCTACAAGTCATTTGCAGTCAGCGATGCGGCGTCAGCAGTGGAGAAAGCACCGTTTACACTGGTGGGAGAGCGCCAGCTGGAGACCCCGTTCTATACGGTCAGCCTCGACGAGCAGGGAATGTTCACGAGTATCTATGACAAGGAAAATGACCGCGAGATCGTGCAGCAGGGACAGCGTGCAAACCTTCTGCGCATGTACGAGGATAAGCCGATCTACTTTGATAACTGGGACATTGACATCTATTATACGGAAAAGTTCTGGGATGTGGACAATGTGGAGCGCATGGAGTGGACGGAGATCGGCGCGGTGCGTGCGGTGCTTGACATCACGAGAAAAGCGTCGCAGTCCACGATTGATCAGAAGATCATCTTCTACGCGGACAGCCGCAGGATCGATTTTGAGACGCATGTGGACTGGAAGGAGCACCAGACATTGCTGAAGGTGCATTTTCCGGTGGCAGTGCACACGGACGAGGCGACATTCGATGTGCAGTTCGGCAATCTGACCAGAAAGACACATCAGAACACGAGCTGGGACGTGGCGCGCTTCGAGAGCTGCGGACAGAAGTGGATGGATCTGTCAGAGGGACATTACGGCGTTTCGCTGTTAAATGACTGCAAGTACGGGCATTCCGTGAAGGATTCCAACATGGCGCTGACGCTGATCAAGTCGGGTATCGAGCCGAATCCGACGACGGACCAGGAGGAGCATGTGTTCACCTATGCGATCTATCCCCATGCGGAGGGCTGGCGCGCAGCAGGAACCGTCGCCGAGGCATACAAGCTGAACCAGCCGCTGCTCGTGCAGACGCAGTCGGAGGAGAAGGAGACCTATTCGTTCGTTTCCGTGGCGCACGACAACGTCATTATCGAGACGGTCAAAAAGGCGGAGGACGGCAGCGGGACTGTCATTCGTATGTATGAGTCGGAGAATTCGTACACGAAGACAAAACTGACAGTGAACACTGGTTTTGGCAGGGCGTACATCTGCAATCTGCTCGAGGAGACCGAGGGTGAGGCGGCTGTGGCCGGAAATGAGATCGAAGTGGTGCTGAAGCCGTATGAGGTGGTGACGGTGAAAGTCTGCCCGTAGTGTTGCGGGCGAATGCCTGCAGGTAAATGTGGGATGCCCTGGTGTGCTGACAGGCTGTACAGGTCAGCGCACGGGCGTCCTTATGAACGATGTTTTGTGCCCGAAAGGGCGATCAAAGGAGAAATATATATTATGCGGAAAAAGGAATATGGAAAAAAAGTTATCAGCATCATCCTTGCAGCGTCCATGATGATCAGTCTGGCGGCCTGCGGAGGCGGCAAGGCGTCAGACACACAGCAGACGGCGGTATCGCAGGAGACAACAGCGGGTACAGAGACGCCCGCAGAGCCGGAGACGGCTGCAGAGCAGGCGCCGGAAGCGGCGGCAGCGAAGTATTCTGTGACAGAGGAGAACGGAAATAAGGAGATGACCATGGCGCGCCAGCCGGAGGCGTCCTACTGGTTTCCGGCACAGCTCCTGGAGTGGAACGCTGCGGACGACGAGAACCTGATCTTCAATGTGAGCACGGTTCCGCTGGCAAAGCGCGCGGATATCGATTCGCTGGAGACCGTGAACGCGACACAGAATAAGGACACAAAGATCCTGTCGATCTCGATCATGAACGGCAGCACCAGCGGCAACTCCCCGCATGGTCTGAACAAGGCGGAGGCAAATGCGTTCTCCTACTGGCAGTACGTGGATACGCTGGTGTACTGGGGCGGTTCTTCGGGAGAGGGACTGATCGTCGCACCGAGCCCGGACGTGGTGGATGCAGGCCACAGGAACGGCGTGAAAGTGATCGGTACGGTGTTCATGCCGCAGGCAGCGCACGGCGGCAAGATCGAATGGCTGGATGACCTGCTGCAGAAAAATGAAGACGGCAGCTATCCGGTCGTGGACAAACTGATCGAGGTGGCTGAGACCTACGGATTTGACGGCTGGTTCATCAACCAGGAGACAGAGGGGACAGACGAGGCGTCCCTGACAAAAGAGCACGCGGATCTGATGCAGGGATTCCTTTCTTATTACAAGGAGAAAGCGCCGGATCTGGAGCTCGTGTACTATGATTCCATGACAGTGGACGGCGAGATGGACTGGCAGAACGCCCTGACAGAGAAGAACGCTGCCTATCTGAAGAATGTGGACGGCGCGGATGTGGCGGACTCCATGTTCTTGAACTTCTGGTGGACGACGGATAAGCTTGCGCCCGACGAGCTGCTCAAGGCTTCCGCGGAACTTGCGGCGGAGAAGGAGATCGACCCGTATGACCTTTACGCGGGCATCGACCTGCAGAGCAACGGTTATGACACGCCGATCAAGTGGAATCTGTTTGAGAATCCGGACGGCGGTACATACACTTCATTAGGACTTTACTGTCCGAGCTGGACGTATTTCTCATCGCAGATGATCCAGGATTTCTGGAAGAAGGAGAACAAGCTGTGGGTGAACGCGAAGGGTGATCCCTCCGCGGATGTGGAGGCTTCGGGTGACACGGACTGGAGAGGTGTTTCCACCTATGTCGTGGAGCGTACCGCGCTGACGACGCTTCCGTTTGTGACGAATTTCTCCACAGGAAACGGTTATGGATTTTATAAGAACGGGGAACTGATCAGCATGCTTGACTGGAACAACCGGAGTCTGTCCGACATGCTGCCGACCTACCGCTACATCATCGAGGACGGAGAGGGCAACAAGCTGGCGGCGGATCTCGACGTGGGAGACGCATACTACGGTGGAACGAGCCTGATCCTGCGCGGCAATATGAAGCAGGGCGTGCCGTCTACGATCAAGCTGTACAGCGCCGATCTTCCCGTGTCCGACAAGATGACGTTCACGACCACCGCGAGGGCAAAGGGCGCCAAGGTCGCACTTGACGCAGTGCTTACGCTGGATGATGGCTCAGAGCTGGTGCTCGAGGGGGATAAGAAAGTCGCGGATGCGTGGACGACCGTCACATACCAGACCTCGGAGCTTGCCGGCAAGACCGTGAAGGCGATCTCCTACAGGCTGACTTCCGGTGCGGACAGCGGTTCCCTTCAGTTCCGTTTTGGCAATATCACGATGATCGAGGCGGAGAGCGAGGAGACTGCCGCGGTGAGCAATGTGAAGGTGCTCGACAGTGAGTTTGACGAGGATGGAATGTACGCAGGCGTGCGCCTTGCGTGGGACAGCGATGTGCAGACGGATTACTATGAGGTCTACCGCATCAATCAGGATCAGACCAAGTCGCTCCTGGGCGTGTCCAACACGAACAGCTTCTATATCAATACACTGCCGCGCACGGATGAGACGAACAAGTCCACATTTGAGGTGGTTCCCGTGAATGCGCTCCTGGCAGAAGGCACGGGTGCGACGGTGACGATGGACTGGCCGGACAACAGTATCCCGAAGGCGGCGTTCACAGCGGATATCACGCTGGCAGCGCCGGGAGAGACCATCACGTTCCAGAGCCTGAGTTCACAGAATACGCAGAAGGTCACATGGACGCTCACAGGCTCAGACAAGGAGTCCGCGGAGGGCGACAGCGTGTCTGTCACATATGCTGAGGAGGGCGTCTATGCCGTTTCCATGAAGGCGGAGAATGAGTCCGGCAGCAGCGAGGCGGCAAAGGAAGGCTATATCGTGATCACGGAGGCGGCGTCTGAGGGACTCTCACTGCTCTCGCAGGGAGCCGGCACAGAGGCAGATACCTATGTGAATGATAACGAGGCGCCGCAGTTTGCAGTCGACGGCGATTACACAAAGAAATGGTGTGCGACGGGAAGCGCGCCTCATGAGATCACACTGGATCTCGGCGCAGTCAGGACAGTCAGCGCAGTCGACGTCTACCACGCAGAGGCAGGCGGCGAGGGCAAGGACATGAACACCAAGTCCTATGCGATCATGGTCAGCGAGGACGGCGCGTCGTTTGAGGAAGTGCGCAGCGTGACCAGAAACACGGCGGGTACGACACATGATGCATTCGCACCGGTGAAGGCACAGTATGTCAAGCTCGTAGTGAATAAGCCGACACAGGGAAGCGACAGTGCAGCGCGCATCTACGAAGTCGAAGTCTTCGGTCTGGAGGACACTTTGGAATAATATTTTTTCAGCAGCCTGGGTTTCCGGGCTGCTGTTTTTGTGTATACGGGAACCCGGAGGAAATGCCAATTTTGGGTGTTGTTCAAAGCGTGCGAAGCGTGTATACTATAAGTGATGAGAAACAAAAAACTATATTTTGGGGAGACAGGAAAGGAGTAGTATATGCTGGCGGATAAACGGGACCGAATTCGGGACGAAAAAATTAACGGAGAGATCTTTGATATGTCACCGGCACCTAATTTTCGGCACAGTGTGGTCAATGGAAAAATGTTTTCGAAAATAAGCAGTGGATTGAAGGACAGCCTCTGCCTGGTATTTATGGAAAATATCGACTACAAATATTCAAAGGACAGCGACGATTATCTCGAGCCGGATATCATCATCTGCTGTGACAGGAATCAGATCAGGGGCAATTCCTATTACGGCACGCCCAAATTTGTGGCAGAGACACTGAGCCCGTCCACCGCAAAGCGGGACAGGGGGGTCAAGAAAGACATCTATGAGGCGAGCGGCGTGGAGGAGTACTGGATCGTGTCTCCCACGGAGAGAGCCGTTGAGATCTATTATCTGAAAAACGGCAGATATGAGATTGAGGAGTCCTATATACTGGACGATGACGAGACGAGCGAGCACTACAATCTCAAGCAGGAGATCACGCTTAGGGCATTTCCGGTTACCATGACACTTGAGGATATTTTTGCATATTAAAGATCTTATTGTAAAGAAAGTGCATTTCATACGGGGAGGGGCTTTATGACGCGTGAACATTTTATCTGTTTCGATCTGGGATTCAGGGTAGATGACAGAACGGAATTTTATAACAGGCTGGTCAGCCTGTTTGGCGTGGGCGGGACAGTGTCCAGAAACAGGAGGGGCGAGGTGCTGGATTTCAGCATATTGACCGACCAGGGGGTATTGCGCATGGGAAGCAGCTGCAACACGCTGGAGTTAAAGCTCGACAGCTCTGATTCCGGGGTGATCGTCACGGCTTCACAGCTGAACGCACTGCATGACCAGCTCAAAGCGCATCTGGGGATCGTCAAGGATTATCCGTGGTACATCAGGGTGGTAAATGTGTATCGGATGTGATGTATTGACAGGGAGGTTGCCGGGAATGAGACGATATTTTAATACAGAGGGAGCCTGCAGGCCGCAAGAGCACTATATGGTAGCGCTGGATCAAAGGCTGGAACAGATCAAAACGATGCTGGTTGACAGAAAAAAGTATTTTGTGATCAACAAGGGGCGCCAATATGGCAAGACAACGACGCTCAGGGCGCTGGCAAAATATCTGCAAATGGATTATTTTGTGTTCTTGCTGGATTTTCAGAGGATCGGAACAGAGGACTTTGCGGCGGCGCCGGTATTTGCCCGCGCTTTTGCGGAGATCATGATCGAGAGGGCAGGGATCATGGGTTCGGACAGCGAGGAGCAGCTTGCCGAACCGCTGTCTCAACTGATAAAAGGTTCGGACGATGTCAGCCTGAAAGAACTTTTTACACAGTTGAGCAGGATGTGTGCGAGAGCGCCCAAACCGATCGTGCTGATGATCGATGAGGTAGACAGTGCGTCCAACAATCAGGTGTTTATCGACTTTCTGGCGCAATTGAGGGCATATTATCTCGACCGCGATGAGACGCCGACATTCCACTCGGTGATCCTTGCAGGAGTATATGACATCAAGAACCTGAAATTAAAACTGCGCAGGGAATCGGAGCATCAGTACAACAGTCCGTGGAATATCGCGGCAAGCTTTAAGGTCGATATGAGTTTTTCTGCAAGTCAGATCGCAGAGATGCTGGCAGAATACGAATCGGATCGTCACACAGGAATGGATATACAGGAGATGGCAGGAGAAATCTATCAGTATACATCTGGCTATCCGATACTTGTCTCGTCAATCTGTAAATATATTGATGAGGAACTTGCGGATGGAGACTTTTTCGAAGATCTGGGTAGGGCATGGACGAAGGCAGGGATCGAGGAAGCTGTCAGGCGGATCCTGACAGACAGGATGCCTTTGTTTGAGAGTATGATCCGCCACCTTGATGAATATCCCGAGATGAAGCGGATGTTCCAGTCCATGCTCTTTCAGGGAAAAGAATTTGCGTATAACCAGGACGTGAAGGAGATCAGCCTTGCTAGTATGTTCGGCTATGCAGTCAGCCGGTCGGGGAAAGTGTGTGTGGCAAACCGCATCTTTGAGACACGCCTATATAATTACTTCCTGTCGGAGACAGAACTATCAGGTTCGGAATCGTCTAAGGAGATCGGCGACATGGCAAGGCGGGACAGGAGCCGTTTTATCCGTGACGGGAGACTCGACATGGATACTGTGCTGCGGCGGTTTGTCGAGACCTTTACAGACATCTATGGGGAGGAAGATGCGAAGTTTGTCGAAGCGTACGGCCGCAAGTTCTTCCTGCTCTACCTGCGTCCGATCATCAACGGAACAGGCAACTATTATATCGAAGCGCAGACAAGGGACGAGCGGCGCACGGACGTCATTGTGGACTATCTCGGGGAGCAGTTTGTCATCGAGCTCAAGATCTGGCGCGGGAGTGAGTACAATGAGCGCGGCGAGCGGCAGCTAGCGGATTACCTGGATTACTTTCACAAAAAGAAAGGATATCTACTCAGCTTTAACTTTAACCAGAAGAAAGAGATCGGGGTGAAGGAGCTGCAGATCGGGGATAAGACGATCGTTGAAGTGGTCGTGTAGGAGGTCTGGTTTTCCGTTCGCCCCATATAAAAACATGATATCATAATAAAAGAACATCAGTCAGGAGGCAGCGGATAGGTCTCCTGTATCTGTAGAGGAGGGCACTTGTATGAAATACAGACCGCTTCCGATCGGCATCAGCGATTTTGCTGAGATGATCCAGAAAGAATTTTACTATGTGGACAAAACCACGATGATCAAAGAGCTGTTGGACAATCAGGCCAAGGTGACGCTCTTCACGCGTCCGCGCCGTTTCGGAAAGACGCTCAACATGAGTATGTTAAAGTACTATTTTGAGGACGACAGGGACTGGCAGGGAAACAGGCGCGACTGGTCGGATCTGTTTGACGGACTTAAGATCATGGAGGCAGGGGAATCGTATCTTGCCCACAGAGGGCAGTATCCGGTGATCTATCTGACGTTTAAGGATTCTAAGCGGGAGAGTTTTGAGCGGTCCTATATGGAGATGGAAAGAGTCATTGCGGAGGAATTTGAGCGTCATGATTTTATTCTTGAGAAGCCAGAGCTGGCAAAGGGAAAGGAACATTTTTGGAAGATCATGCGCCGGGAGGGCAGTCAGAATGATTATGAGACAGCGATCCTGTTTCTTTCGAAATGTCTTGAAATATATTATGGCAGAAAAGCGGTCGTGCTGGTCGACGAGTATGATGTTCCGCTGGAGAATGCGTTTACGTGTGGTTTTTACAATGAGATGGTCAATTTTATCAGAGCATTATTTGAGAGCGGCTTAAAGGACAATACGAGTCTCGCATTTTCAGCGATCACGGGCTGCCTGCGGGTGTCAAAGGAGAGTATTTTTACAGGTCTGAATAATTTAAACATTGTTTCCGTCAGAAGTACCGGTTTTGATGAGTACTTTGGATTTAAGGTGGATGAGGTGGAGAAACTGTGTCATTATTATGACCTGGATGACAAATATGACACAGTTAAAGATTGGTATAATGGCTATACATTTGGTCAGACGGATATTTATAATCCATGGAGCGTGATCAAATATATATATGACGCACGGCCAAACCATGACTGGCTGCCAATGTCCTACTGGGCGAATACTTCCTCGAACAGCATCGTAAAAACGCTGATCGACCGGGCTGGCGACGAGGAGCGGGAGAAGATCGAAACGCTGCTGGCGGGCGGTACGATCGTGATACAGATTCATGAGGATATCACATACAACGAGATTTACGATGAGGGTGACAACCTGTGGAATTTTATGTTTTTCACGGGATATTTCCGCAAGGTCAGGGAATGGATGGAAGGGACAAAGATCTTTGCAGAGCTTACGATCCCCAATAAAGAGGTACTGTATATTTTTGAGCAGAAGATTCAGAAATGGTTCCACGAAAAGCTAAGAGGCAGGGACATGCACCCGCTTCACGATGCCGTGATCGCGAAGGACTGTGCCGTGATGGAGGAGGAGATCAATGATATCTTTGAGGAGACCATCAGTTATATGGATCAGAATGAATACTATTATCATGGGATGATGGCTGGTCTTTTGACGGGGATCAAGGGTTATACGGTGCGTTCGAACAGGGAGGGCGGAAAAGGGCGCAGCGATCTTCTGGTGAAACCGGTCCGCCGGAGCAGGGAGGCGTTTGTCATCGAGTTCAAGGTCACGAAGGATTTTGAGGAACTGGATCAGAAGGCGGACGAGGCGATCCGGCAGATCGAGGATCGGAAGTATGAGATGGCGCTCAGGAATGACGGATACAAATATATCAGCTATTACGGCATCGCATTTTGCGGCAAGGAGTGCGTGGTGCACTGCAGGCCGTATGAAGCCGGATAGAGGAATGAATGGCGGAACAGTCAGGGCTGTTCCGCCAGTTTTTTCATGCATGTCCAGTAATTTCTTTCCCGGGTGGATCCCGCATGAAAGATATGCTGTTCGATCACATTTATTTCAGCCGTCCAGTCTGCACGGACGGAGCCAAGATCCAGACAGTGTATCGCCTCCTGGATCTTATTTTCCGCCATACCGGCATGCTGCATCCGTTCCAGCATCTTCGATGCTTTTTGTACATAGCGGGAATTGTAGAACATGCCTGTGTCCGGCCGGTATTCCAGATCAAAGATACGGTTTCCTTTTGTGCCTGGAAGAAAACAGGAATCTTCCGACGATTCTGTGATGTGCAGGTAATACAGGGATGCCGTTTCTTTTCCTTCTTTTTTGCGGATGATCCTGCCGAGGCGCTGGATCCGCTGGCGCTGGGTCGCGGTGCCCGACAGAATGATGCCGACGGCGGCATCTGGCACGTCGACGCCCTCATCGATTGCTTTGCAGGCGATCAGTATCCGGATATCGCCCAGACGGAAGCGCTCCAGGGCATTTTTGCTGGCCTGTGGTCCGAGCTTGGAATGGCAGCGTGCCACTTTGCCGGGGTACAGGTCGTGCAGGCGCTTATACAATGCCTCGGCCTGACGGATGCGCTCGCCGAATATCAGTATCTTGTCCTGTATGCCCAGATACTGGATCAGGTCGCAGGTGCAGTCGAGCCGCCCGGCCGCCATGCAGACAAGGCTTTTTCTGATGTAGGACAGGCGCATATACTGGCGGGCAGTGTCTGCGATCCGTCTGTCCTTGTCCCCGGTGAGGCTGCGCAGCAGCTCAAAGCGCTCCCGCTGGTCGAGGCTGTCGAGGATCGGATAGGATGAGCGCAGGGTGAAATACAGGATGGACATGCGGTCGGAGAGCGCATCATATTCGATGCGCTCATCGCGCTCGAAGGAGAGTCCGATGTGAAAGATATCAAATGGACATACGGTGCGCCGTGCTGCGGCTGCCTCCATTCCATAGCTGTAGATCCTGCGTCCAAGTGCTGCGGCAAGCTCGTGCCCTGCCTGACCGGAGGGCAGGGTAGCAGACAGCCCCAGTGAGAAGAAGCGGTCTTTGCAGGGCGTGATGTGCGGCAGGAATTCGAAGATAAGCTGATTCTGTCCGCTTATATAGTGGTGGCATTCATCCGCGATGAGCAGTACGGATTTTCCGTCGCGGAGTTCTGTCAGGATCTGGCGCGCGAGTTCATAGCGCGCAGAGTTGATCACATAGATCATGTATCTGCAGTCCGGCGGGGAGCGGTATCCTCCTCCGCGCAGACCGATACTTGCCGGGGAGCTGTCATCGCCGTGAAAAGATTTTATGGCGCGCTTCCACTGATGCATGAGTGTGCTGGTCGGAACGACGATCCTGACGTACAGGTCCAGGTCTGTCCGCAGTGACAGACGCGCTGCTGCAGTGAGCGCCAGCAGTGTCTTGCCGGATCCGGTCACGGCCTGTACCATGCCCCTGCCGCTGTTGGAAAACCATCGCTCGAGGCATTCCTCCTGCCATTGGTATAGTTTTTGTTCCATGGTTCTGTCCTTTGCTGTGATCGTTTCTTGGTATATGTACAGATTACGATCATTATATCAAAATATGCGCTTATTTGAAACAATATGTTGAAAAAATGTTCTGTTTCCGATATACTTTTAATAGTTTGTGATAACAGGGTCTGGGAGGATCTGTTTTTGGAGGAGGTATACGAATGAATTATGAAGATTTTTATCAGGAACTACAGCCGCAGCAGAAAAGTGTGAAGGACGGGCTTGCTTCCCTGCAGAAACTGTTTAAGGCAGTCAGCCGTGAGCTCGAGGGCGGTGATGTCAAGAACCTTGCAAAGGATCTGGAGGCGATGGCGCAGTCGGCTGCGGCGGTCTCTGAGTCCGTCGATGCCATGAGGACAGCGGCGGACGGATTTGACGCGAAGGGATATTTTGAGAGCGGGGAATTTGCGGAGCAGATGCTTGCAGCCTGCGCGGAAAAGGGTGTGGATGTCCGCGGGGAATTTCCGGTCTATGAGATGTTTCCCTACCGCGTGAGGCTGGACGCAGAAAATCAGGACGTCTATATGGACCGCAGGAAAGTGCAGTGCATGCGCCCGGGAAGCTTTGTGGAGATCGTCAGGAGCGGACAGGAGAAGCTCAACAAGGCATCGTTTAACGCCGTGGCATTTGCCAGTGAGCTGGCGGACGCCTATGATCTGGCTGTCCTCAAACTCGACAGGCAGAAGCAGTCGGATATTTATCTGACGAGTCTGTACAAGATATTGGCGCCGATGAGCCGCTTCAGGAAGGATTATGACCAGCAGAGCTTTGCGTTTGACCTTGCAAGGCTGTATATTTCCGGCATAGAGGAGACGAAAAACGGAAGAAAGTTTCAGTTTGGTCCCAGCCGGGTTGGCGGGAAAGGGATCCGTATATTGGACATGGCAGGAAAGGAACAGTTTCTTGCGACGATCCGGTTTTTTGAAGCTGAGTAGGCAGATGAGGGGGACAGGTTATGGCGGAAGAGGTTGAAAAATGCGGGATTTCTTTTCTCGCTGATTTCTGGCAGGAAAAATATCTTCGGGAATATATCAGGAACGGCGGCAGCAAGATCAAGTTTGTGACAGGGCGGCAGGGAAGTGGAAAAACGCATTTTCTGAAGCTGATGACAGCAGTTGCCAGGGAAGAGGCGTATAAGACGGCACAGTTTTCGGCAAGGGATATCTGGCTTCATGATTTTAAGGATATCTATGTGGAGATCCTCCAGCAGTGTGATATTATGGGGTGTCTGGAGGCGGTCAGCCATCAGCTGATCGAACAGATGGGGTTCCGTCATCAGGACATTCCGGAGGGGATGCGGTTTATCGATTATCTCTCCCAGAACGATTCGAGCGATGCGATCACCAAACGTGAGATCCGTTCCCTGCTGCGGAAGATCTTCTTGGACGATCCACTGATGGACAATAATTTTGCGCTGGCGTGCAGTATGCTCACAGGAAGTATCCTGGGGTACCCCGTGTTGGAGGAACAGAACAGGGAACTGCTCCTCGCGTGGCTGGAGGGCGATCGTTCCATCAAGCTGTCCCAGCTGCGTGCGCTGGATTTTTATCCCAGCCGGATCACGAAGTACAATGCGAGACACATGCTCCGTTCTCTGGCGGAGCTGGTACATATGGGCGGATATTCCGGCCTGTTTGTCACGATCGACGATGTGGAGATCCTGACCAGCCGTTCCAGCCTGGAACCGGTGCACTACACAAAGGTAAAGCGGGAGGACACCTATGAGAGTATCCGCCAGCTGATCGATGATATCGACAGCATGAAAAATATCATGTTTGTGTATGCTTTTGACCGCGAACTGCTCGACAACGAAAATGCCGGGATCAAATCGTATCAGGCGCTGTGGATGCGGATCCAGAATGAGATCGTGGGGGAGCGGTTTAACCGTTTTGCCGACATGGTCGACATGGACCGTCTGGCAGCGCAGGAATACACGCCGGATGTGATCGTTGCGATGTCTGAGTGCATGGCAGAGGCGCAGGAGGACGCAGCCTATGCCCCGCTGGACCGGGAGACTGCAGGGCAGCTCATAGAACGCGCGCGCATGGGGGCAGTGGGGATCCCGCTGCTGATCCGGAAGACGATGCAGGGGGTGGATACGGATGTATGATATAGAAGCGAGACATATGATCGAAGCGCTGCGCTCGGGAGTGCCCTCCCGCGCCGTGGGGCAGTATTTTTCGGAGGCGCGTCCGAAGATCATGAAGGAAATATCAGAACGGCTCGATCAGGTATCCGAGCAGGGAAGATCGAGCGGTATGGTGATCTGCGGAAAGTACGGGGAAGGAAAGACGCATCTGCTCAATACCGTGTTCAGCCTTGCCCATTCCAATGAGATGGTCGTCTCATACCTGTCACTGAGCAAGGAGACACCGATGGACAAGCTCTATCTGGTGTACCAGAAACTGATACAGAACACGTATCTTCCCAGACGCGAACAGCCGGGATTCATGCATGAGGTGGACAAGATATCGGCGAAAAGCCCGATCGCAAACGAGATGTACCTGTACGCTGCGAAACAGCTGGAGACAGATAAGCTGTACTATCTGTTCCGCTCGTATCTCAACACGGAGGACCCGGATGAGAAATTTCTCCTGCAGGCCGATCTTGAGGGAGATTTTGTGGCAAATGCGCCTTTGAAGAAGATCTATCGTCGCATATTTAACGAGCCTGTGAAATACAATGTCAATTTTACCAAGACAAAGCACTGCGGGGACTATATTTCCTTTATGAGCCATCTGTTTACACAGATGGGGTATCATGGCTGGGTGATCCTGGTCGATGAGACGGAGCTCATGGGGCGCCTTGGCAAGAAAGCGCGCCTGAACGCATACAGGAATATGGCGAAATTTCTGATGCCGAACCAGTGCCCGGAATCGACATTCAGCATTTTCGCGCTCAGTGCTTCCTACGTGGAGGATGTGATCGAAGGAAAGCACGAGTACGAAAATCTCGAGGAGGTCTATCCGGAGGAACAGGAGCCTGCCAGAGCTGTTCTGGATATGCTGACAAAGGCGCCCCAGCTGCTGCCTCTGACAAAGGATGAGATCAACGAGATCTTGTGTAAGATACAGGATTTCCATGGCAGGGCGTACGAGTGGACACCCAGTCTGTCCGCCGCTTCGCTGGCGGCATCTACCCAGTCGGGCGGCTATTTGCTGCGCACCAAGATCCGCGCGGCGATCGAGTTCTTAGACCAGCTCTATCAGTATGGCAGGGCGGGGGATACCACCATCAACGAACTCGGGGAGGAGACCTTTGAGGAAGATATACCGGTGATCGATGATTTTTGAATGGAAAAATGCCGCTAAGGCGGCATTTTTCTATTATTCTATCGTCTGTACGATCGTGCCGTCCTGATCCCGGATATGTGTGGGAACCACTTCTATGGTAAGCGGTATGGTTTTTGGGGTATATAGTCCAACATGCGGCATTAAAAGTTCACAGATCTCATTGAGGGTTTCCGGCGTCAGCGAGATGATGATGGCATCGTTGTCCGTATCGATCGCTGACTGCTGTGCGGATCCGAAACAGACAACAGTGCCATTGCACTGCAGGACGAAGGGTCTGTTTTTCCCGATCCTCGCCCTGAGCAGGGTCCGGATCTGGCTGATGTGGCCTGCGCCTAACTGCAGATAACCTTTGTTATTCTCCAAACGGGCAGTAAGATCTGACAGATATAATACACTTGTCGATGAGCCATCGCGTTCCACGCCTTGCTCCCACGCACGGTGAAAGTCCGGCTGGCTCATCAGTGTTGTCCGGGACAGATCTGAGATCCCGTAAGGAGTGTGTTTGAGAAGCTCCTTTAAAAAGCATTCTCCGTTCCAGCACATCATGGAGTTTAGCTCATCTTCTGTGATGCCGATGGCTTCCAGAAATACCATGGATCCGTTTACTGTATCCATGCTGCCCAGTTCCGGATCAGTCAAAAAGCCGAGACATGTCAGTTGGGTGTCTGTTTCCAGGGCAATCGGACCATTTGCGTTTAAATAGTGCCCGGAATCGAAAGTGTTTCCTGTGGAAAAGACATAACGCGCCAGATTTTGCAGCAGACTGACCGGCCAGACGGGCGGTGTCTCTTCGCTGCCGCGCTTTAGGCGGAAAGTAAGTTCAAAGCCGAAACCGCTCACTGCGTTATCATCGTCGGCCTCCGGGTCATCATCGCGGTCTTCCAGATCATTGTCGTCGTCCGAATTATCATCGGGATACAGATCGGTAAGTCCGTAGGTGACATAGAGCCAGTGCGGGCAGCCCCTGCCGCTTTCCCAGATCTCGACGCCGTCGAGAGGATCGTTGCCGCCCAGGTAACCGGGAAGAAGCGTTCCATAGTATAGTCCCTCCTGTCCTGGATAAAATCCTTTAATGTGATTTGATATGCAGGTAAATCCATCTGTTTCCATTATATGATCAACTCCAATTCTTTCTTTTCGCCGGCAGGCGTTTGTGCGTTTACGCTGACTATGAATATCATATCTAATTTTGTAACTGTTTTCAATATATACTTTCTACTTTTAGATCCACTCGTCCGTATGGCGTACTGACAACGAAGTGAAAAAATGTACGAAGCAGGATGTCTTCGATCAGAGAAGGCTATGTCTCAATGGTTGTGGAAAAAGCAGATGTTGTGTATAATGTATATGAGTATCTGGAGGAAAAAGATCAGCTTGAACCAGGAGGGATAAAAATGGCGCGCGATTTCAACACAGAAGGGCGGTGCAGGCCCGATGAGCATTACCAGGCTTGCACAGATCAGGGAACTGTTTGTGGATCGGGGAAAATATTTTGTCATTAACAGGGGACGCCAGTACGGAAAGACGACTACACTGATGGCGCTGGAAGAATATCTGCGGGACAGCTATACTGTTATAGCCATGGATTTTCAGATGCTGAGCACTGCAAATTTTGCGGATGAGCCTGCATTTGTCATTGCGTTTATCGAATATATGGAAGACTTGTTCTTTATGGATGACGAACTGGCGAATGCTGTCGATGCGTTTGTGCTTGCGGATCTGACTGCCCTGAAAAATATGGAGAGAGTTACACTGGATAAAATGTTCCGTTGTCTCAGCCGGATCTGTAAAAAGAAAGAGATCGGTGTGAGGACGATCAAACTTGGTGACAAGACGATCGTGGAGGCGTTCGTCTGAAAAGATTCCCTGCCAGGAGCAGAGTGATGCTCCTGGCAGGGAATCTTTTATCAGGCTTAGCAGAGTGGTCATCCTTACCGCGTCAACTCCGCCAGCTCATCGATCAGGCTGTCAAACAGTTTCAGCGCGTCCTCCACGGGTTTCTTCGTCGACATGTCGACACCTGCGTCCTTCAGGATGGACACGGGATCCTTTGAGCGGCCGGCGCTTAAGAAGTTCTCTTTGTAGGCCTTCACGGCGGGCTCGCCTTCGCTCAGTATTTTCTGTGAGAGTGCGATCGCGGCGGAGAAGCCGGTGGCATACTGGTACACATAGAAATTGTAGAAAAAGTGCGGAATGCGCGCCCACTCCAGATCGATCTTGGCGTCGTGCACGATATCGTCGCCGAAATACAGGTCGATCAGATCATGGTAGACTCTGCAGGCCGATTCGGAGTTGATGCTCTCGCCGTTTTGGATCATCTGGCTCATCTTTAACTCAAATTCTGCAAACATGGTCTGGCGGTAAAGCGTTGTCCGGAACTGCTCGAGGAAGTAGTTGATCAGATACGCCCGCTCCTTTTTGTCCGTCGTCTTTTTTAATAGATACTGCATTAGGAGCGCCTCGTTGCAGGTGGAGGCAACCTCTGCCACAAAGATCACATAGTCTGCGTCCACGACGGGCTGGTTCCTGTTTGAGAGGTAGGAGTGCAGTGCATGTCCCATCTCATGAGCCGTTGTGAACTCACTGTCGAGGTTGTTCTTGTAATTCAGGAGCACGTAAGGGTGGAGACGGCAGCCGCAGGAGTACGCGCCGCTGCGTTTTCCCTCGTTTTCATAGATATCGATCCAGCGGCTGCCAAAGCCCTCGTCGAGGAGCGCCACATAGTCGTCGCCGAGGACGGAGAGCGCCTCGCGGATATTTTTCTTAGCCTCGTCGAACGGGATGTCACGCTCCGCGTTTGGCACGATTGGCACATACAGGTCATACATGTGGAGCGCGTCCACTTTCAGCAGTTTTTTCCTGAGGCGCACATACTTGTACATGGCGTTCATGTTTTCGTGGACGGCATCGATCAGGTTCCTGTATACCTGCGGAGCGACATTGTTGGCGTCGAGAGCAGCCTCCAGCGGGCTGTCGTATCTGCGCATCTTCGAGAAGAAGTTCAGCTGTTTCATCTGTGCGGACAGGATCGCAGCGGAGGTGTTTTTGTGCTCTGCATAGGTTTTGTACAGGGATTCAAAAGCGTCCTTTCTGACATTCCTGTCATAATTCTGCATCAGGGGGATGAAGCTTGCATGTGTCACAGGGAAACGGTTGCCCTCGATATCGGTCACGGATTCATAGGTCAGGTCCGCGTTGTTCAGAAGGCTGAAGATGTCGTCAGGCGACTGGGCGAGGTCTCCGGCCGCGGCCAGGATCTTTTCTTCCGCGTCGCTCAGGATGTGTGCCTTTTTGCGGAGAATGTCGTCCAGGCATCTCCGGTATGTGTTTAGCTCAGGCTGTTTGCCATAGAATCCGTTCAGGACGGCCTCCGGTATCCTGAGGATCTCCGGCTCCGCAAAGGAGAGTGCGGAGGATATGGCGACACAGATCCCTGTCGTCTGATCGCGGAATCCCTGATAGGTTGTGTTTTTCGTATCCTCATCGGCCTTTCTCAGGGCATAGTTTGCAAAGCGGTCGAGCAGGACAGTGATGTCGTCCTGGAGTTTCAGGAAGCCGAGCAGGCTGTCCGCGCGCTCTCCGAGCTTTCCCTGGAAAGCCTCGATCTGCGGGAGCATGTCCTTTATCCTGTCAAGATCCTTTTTCCAGTCCTCATCGCTGGCGTAGAGGTCCTCGATCGCCCATTGATATTCCTTTGGAACATCACTTCGTTTTTCGTAATTTTCATTCATTGTCAAGTTCTCCTTTGATTAAAATAATTTATACTTTATTCTATCATTTTATTTGTCATTATGCTAGACTAAAATAAAATGTGAAGAGAAGTATTTGATATCAGGTGTTACTGTTCATACAGGACGGGAGGCAGTAAATGGGATTAAGGTTTTACATCGGTGCATCGGGTTCGGGAAAGAGCTATCAGCTGTACAGGCGCATCATCGACGAATCGGGGGCGAACCCGCGCGTGAATTATCTGATCGTCGTGCCGGATCAGTTTACGATGCAGACACAGCTCGAGATGGTCAGGAAGCATCCGAATAAGGGGATCATGAATATCGACGTGCTCAGTTTCAGCAGGCTGTCGCACCGCATCTTTGAGGAGGTGGGCGGCAATGACAGGCCCGTGCTCGACGACACCGGTAAGAGCCTGGTGCTGCGCCGTGTCGCGGCAGGCGTTGAGGATGATCTGAGTGTCATGAAGCGCAATATCAGAAAACCCGGGTATATCAGCGAGGTAAAGTCCGCACTGTCCGAGTTTATGCAGTACGGACTCGGCACGCAGGAGGTTGAAAAACTGTGTGCGTATGCCTCCGGGAGAAGTGCGCTTGCCTGCAAGCTGAAGGATCTGCATCTGCTGTATCAGGGGTTTCTGGACTACATCCACGAGCGGTACATCACGACGGAGGAAACGCTTGACCTGCTCAGGAATGTGCTGTCCAGATCGCGTGTCGTGAGGGACAGCGTGATCGTGTTCGACGGGTTTACAGGTTTTACGCCGGTACAGTACCGCGTCATACAGGAGCTCATGGTACAGGCGCAGGAGGTGATCGTGACGGTGACGGTGGACGCGCGTGAGGATGCCTATAAGCTGGACGGGGAACAGAAGCTCTTCCATCTGAGCAAGAAGACGATACATGATCTGGACAGACTCTGCAGGGAGGCGGATGTGAGGAGGGAGCAGGATGTGATCCTGGCGGATGAGGCGGTCTGGCGCTATCGGAACAGCGCGGGTCTGTCACATCTCGAGCGGGAGCTTTTCCGGTATCCGTATCAGGTGTATCAGGGAAAGCAGGAGAGCATTCATGTGTTTGAGGCGTCCAATCCGAAGGAGGAACTCAGGCAGGTCTGCCTCGAGATACGCAGGCTGGTGCGCGAAAAGGACTGCTGTTACAGGGATATCGCGGTGGTGACAGGGGATCTGGAGCGGTATGGGTTCCTGGCGCGCGAGATGTTCCAGCGTTTTGGGATCCCCTTTTTTGTGGATCAGACAAACAAGCTGGTCTTAAATCCGCTGATCGAGTTCATCCGGAGCGCGCTGCTGGTCGTGATACAGGAGTACTCGTACGAGGCTGTGTTTCATTTTCTGCGCTGCGGCATGGCGGGAGTGGCGTCTGATGAGATTGACAGACTGGAAAACTATTGCCTGGCAATGGGGATCCGCGGCAGGAAGGCGTGGAACAGCAAGTTTACCAGGCGCCCCAAAAGGCAGGAGGAGGAAGCGGCGGAGCTCGGGGAGCTGAACGCAGTCCGGGAGAAGGTCGTCTCGATGCTCGAGCCCCTGATGATCCCCAAAGCGCACAGGAAGGCGACAGGCAGAGAGCTGGTGTGCGCGCTGTATGAATTTATCGTGAATGCTTCCATCGAGGAGAAGCTGGCGGAGTATGAGCAGTATTTTACGGAGCAGGGCGATCTGGTGCGGGCAAAGGAATATGCCCAGATCTACAGGCTTGTCATGGAGCTGCTGGAGCAGATCTGCGGCCTTCTGGGCGAGGAGGAGCTGGAGATCAGGGAGTTTGCGGATATTCTCGACGCGGGCTTTGCCGAGATCAAGGTCGGTACGATCCCGCAGAGCGTGGATAAGGTCGTGATCGGCGACATCGAGAGAACGCGCCTGTGTGAGGTCAGGGCGCTGTTCTTTATCGGCGTGAATGACGGCATCATACCAAAGAGCGGCGGTACTGGCGGTATTATCTCTGATATTGACAGGGAATTTCTGCAGGAATCGGAGTTTGAGCTGGCGCCGACGCCGAGGCAGCAGATGTATATCCAGAGGCTTTATCTGTATCTGACGATGACCAAGCCGACAGAGCTGCTGTATCTGTCCTATGCCAAGGTCGACAATGAGGGGAAGAGCATCCGGCCTGCCTATCTGGTCAACACGGTGACAAGGCTGTTTCCGGACATTACGGTCGGTCAGCCGCAGCTGCGTCCGATGGAGGAGCAGATCGAGTCGCCGGCGGACACACTTTCCTACCTGGTCACACTGCTGCGGCGGTACGCGGCCGACGAGATCGGGGAGGAGGAGCGGCGGCTCTTCATCACGCTTTATGATACATATGTCAGAAATGAGCGGTATGCGCCGGTTCTGGAGCAGATGAAGCGGGCGGCTTTTTCCTATCTCTCCAATGCGGACACGAACAGGCTGCCGGGCGAGCTCGCGCGGCTCTTATACGGACAGATCTTAAAGAACAGCATCAGCCGGCTGGAAAAGTTTGCCGCGTGTGCTTACGCTCATTTCCTGCAGTATGGACTGAGTCTCGAGGAGCGCGGCAGGTACAGCTTTGAGAGTGTGGATATGGGAAATGTGTTCCACGCTGTGCTGGAGAGCTTTGCTGACAGGATCGCGGAGGAGGGCTACACCTGGTTTGATTTTCCGAGGGAAGCGGGGGAGCGGATCGTCGGGGAATGCCTCGAGGAATATGCGGCGTCCTACGGTGAGACGATCCTGTACAGCAGCAAGCGCAATGAGTACATGATCACGAGAATGCACAGGATCTTGAACAGGACGGTGCAGACACTGCAGTACCAGCTTCAGAAGGGGGCGTTCACGCCGGAAGACTTCGAGCTGTCATTTCAGATGACATCGGATCTTGACGCGGTGAACATCTCCCTCTCGGAGGAGGAGCGCATGCAGCTGATCGGGCGGATTGACCGTGTGGACACCTGCCGGAAGGAGGATAAGCTGTATGTCAAGATCATCGACTACAAGTCCGGGAACCGGAAATTTGATCTGGCCGCCCTGTATTACGGGCTGCAGCTCCAGCTGGTCGTCTACATGAACGCCGCGGTGGAATCGCTGAAGAAGGAAAACAGTGACGCGCGTGTCATCCCTGCCGCGATGCTCTACTATCATGTCAGCGATCCGATGACAGAGACGGATAAGGGGCAGCCGGATCCTTCCGAGATCAATGCGGCGATACGGGATGAGTTAAAGATGACGGGGATGGTAAGCGACGACGAGGAAGTGATCTCGCTGCTGGACAAAGATTTTGACAACAAATCCTCTGTGATCCCGGTGGCGAGAAAGAAGGATGGAAGCTTCACACAGGCATCGTCTGTGCTGTCGGATCAGGATTTTAAGACCGTCTCCGACTATGCCAGCCACAAGATCAGGGAACTGGGGGTCTCGATCCTGGACGGTGACATCGGGCTGAAACCCTATGAGCAGAAGGACGCGGATGCCTGCACATACTGTGATTACAGGAGCGTGTGCGGATTTGACAGGAAGCTGGGCGCCGGACTGGTGAGACATCTCGAGGAGCTGGATCAGGAGTCCGCGATGGCGTGTATCCGGGAAAGCCTTGGCATGGACAGAACAGGTATTGAAGGGCATGAGGAACAGGAAGGGGGCGAGCGGTGATGGCGGTGAACTTCACACCGGACCAGCAGAGGGTCATTGACACCAGAAATGTGAATATCCTTGTATCCGCGGCGGCCGGGAGCGGCAAGACGGCGGTGCTGGTGGAACGCATCATTCAGATGATCACAGATGAGAACAGTGGCAGAAAACCTGTCGATATCGACCGGCTCCTGATCGTGACGTTTACCTCCGCGGCGGCGGCGCAGATGCGGGAGCGCATCAGCAGGGCGGTATCCCGGAAACTGGAGGAGAACCCGGAAAGCGAGCATCTGCAGAGGCAGGCGTCCCTGATCCACAATGCGCAGATCACCACGATCGATTCTTTCTGCCTGTTCGTGATCCGCAATAACTTCAATGAGATCGGCCTTGATCCGGCGTTTCGCGTGGCGGATGAGAGCGAGGTAAAGATGATCGAGGCGGATGTGATGGGCAGGCTTCTGGAGCAGGCGCACACAGAGCCGACAGAGCGGTTTCTGAATTTTATCGAGAGCTACAGCACAGGGACGAATGAGAAAAAGATCGAGGAGGCGATCCTCAGGCTGTATCATTTTGCCATGAGCTATCCGTTTCCGGAGGAGTGGCTTGCGGAAAGACTGGAGGACTACAGAATCAGTGACGCCGGCGAGCTTCCGGACAGGAGGTGGTTCCAGTGTGCACTCGCCTACATCCGCACGATCCTGCAGGAGTGCAGGGAAAGGCTGCATCAGGCGCTGGAGATCGCACACGGTGCGGGCGGACCGGTACAGTACGCGGAAAATCTCACGGCGGATATCGAGCTGATCGAGAGACTGCGGTGCGCGTCGGGCTATGACGAACTATATGATCTGATTACGTATTCCTCCTTTGGCAGACTCTCGGCAAAGAAGACAGAGGGCGTCGATCCGGTTCTCAAAGATATGGTGAAGGCGATACGCGACGATGTGAAGAAGCGCATCGCGGATCTCAAAAAGTTTCTGTTTCAGATATCGGTGGAGGACACTCTGAAGGACATGGCAGCCTGTCAGGAGGCGGTCGAAGAGCTTGTGTCGCTCACACTCACGTTCAAGCAGATGCTCGACCAGTCAAAGCGCGATAAGAACGTGATCGATTTCTCGGATATGGAGCATTTTGCCTTGCAGATCCTGTTAAAAAGAGATGCGGGCGGACAGGTCGTGCCGTCAGACACAGCGCTGGAGCTGCAGGACTATTTCGAGGAGATCATGATCGACGAGTATCAGGATTCCAACGAGGTGCAGGAGCTGCTGTTAAAGTGCATATCCGGTGAGGGCAAGGGGCGTTTCAACCGCTTTATGGTGGGCGATGTCAAGCAGAGCATCTACAAGTTCCGCCTGGCACGGCCGGAGATCTTTATGGAGAAATATGACACGTATGCCATAAATGACGGCGATGCGGTTCCGGACGGCACGGCGAAAAAAGTCCGGATCGATCTGAGCATGAATTTCAGGAGCCGCAGGGAAGTGACAGACTCGACGAACTTCCTGTGCAGCCAGCTGATGACGGCGAAGGTCGGAAATGTCGAGTATGACGACAGGGCGGCACTGTATGTGGGGGCTTTCTATCCGGAGCCGGAGGGGAAGGGAGAAGACGACATTTACAGGACGGAGCTTTTGATCGCGCAGCCTGAGTCTCTCATGGTACAGGACGGTGCAAACATCGATGGCGCAGGACAGACCGGGGCGCCAAAGTACACCGAGAAGGAGATCGAGGCGGTGATGGTGGCGGAGCGCATCCGGCAGCTGGTGGGAAGCTTTCCGGTCACGGATGCGGCGACAGGGGAGACCAGGACGGCGAAATATTCGGATATCGTCCTCCTTTTCAGGGCGACGGCGGGCTGGGACGAGGATTTCAGGAGGATCCTGTCCGAGCGGGGGATCCCGGTGCATGTCACCAGCAGGGCGGGGTATTTTGAGACGCTGGAGATCCAGGGGATCGTCAATTTCCTGCGTGTGCTCGACAATCCGCTGCAGGACGTCCCGCTCTTTGGCGTGCTGAAGCTGCCGTATTTCGCATTCTCGGAGACGGAGATCGCCTGTATCCGGTGCTTTGCGCGGGATCTTCTCGAGAGACAGGCACAGAGGGAAGGCAGGAAGACCGCGAAGAAATTATTTTTATATGAGCAGATCAGACTGTATTATCAGGTGCTGCACTGTCCGGAAGCAGACTGCGCAGGTGCATTGCACACGGCCGGCAGAGAGCTGGCAGAGGAGATGGGCATGGGATCCGGGGAGGAAAAGGTCGTAAGCCGCACCAAGCTGGAGCGCTTCCTGTCGATGATCACAAAATACCGTCAGAGAGTCGCGTACACCCCGATCAAGGAACTGCTGCAGCAGCTGATCGCGGACACGTCCTACGACGCCTGTGTGGGCGCCATGCCGGGAGGCGACCAGCGGATCGCGAATATCGAACTGTTGCTGGAGAAGGCTGGTGCGTTCCAGAACACGAGCTTTTATGGGCTGTTTCATTTTATCCGGTATCTGGAGACCATACAGGAGCAGGAGGTGGACTTCGGGGAGGCCAATATCCTCGATGAGAATGCGGACGTCGTGCGCATCATGACGATCCACAAGAGCAAGGGACTGGAATTTCCGATCTGCTTTGTCTGCGGGCTGTCCAAACAGTTCAATCAGATGGATATGCGGCAGAGCATCCTGATGGATGTGGAGCTCGGCGTCGGTGTGGATTACATCGATCCAGAGCTTCGCCTGAAGCGCAGGACCATGCGCAAAAACGTGGTGGCGCAGCGCATGAAGGAGGATACACGCGGCGAGGATCTGCGCGTGCTCTATGTGGCGCTCACGAGGGCGAAGGAAAAGCTGATCCTGACAGGGTATGTCAGCGATCTGGATCGGAAGATCGCAAACAATCTGTACCTGACGATGGAGTCCGCAGAGAAGCTGCCGTATTCCGTGATGATGGGTGCGGCTTCCTACATGGATATGATCCTGGCAGCGCTGATCCGGCATGACTGTATGCAGGAGCTGCTGGCGGAGAGGGGATCTGAGCACGTCAGCCATCAGCTGCCCTACGGGGAAGTCCCGTTTGGGATACAGTTGTACCGGGAGGCGGAGCATCAGGCAGAGAAGATCAAATGGCAGGTGAAAGGAGAGGGCAGGGCGGCCGCACTGGAGAGAGAGCTTGCGGGAATGGCAGCGTCTGCAGGCGAGGACCCGGCGGGGCAGGCGCTCCATTTTTCCTATCCGCACAAAGACCTGGAAGGGCTCACTGTGAAGACGACAGTGTCCTATCTGAAGAAGGCGTCCTTCGAGGAGGCGTTCGTGGAGTCCTCGGAACTGATC
>VSNO01000269.1 GCA_009774375.1 Lachnospiraceae bacterium | reverse complement strand
AAGTGTGGTAACTTAAAGATACCATAAATCCATATGGAAGAGTTATTTTTTTGATAGAACTTTCAACTCTCAAGTACTGCAGAAAGTCCTGCATCACCGATACTGTTTCCCACAAAAAAACGTCTACAATCATATAAATCCCTGACAATGCAAAGGAAAAAGACATCAAAGCCCATATAGCCCGATGCATTATTTTAATAAAATGTTTAAGCTTCTTTCCCCATCTCCTTTTCAAGCAGCGTATTAAACAATGTAATATCGTCAACCATTTGCTGTGCCCTGTCACTTCCCATAATCTGGAGCGCATGACGTTCCATTTCCCGTAAAGGTGTTATCAACTCACTGCAATAGGCAATACCCTTCCTGGTCAGTGTGATCTGTTTTTCCCGGCGGTCCTCACAGCCGGAAGCAAGTTCAACATACCCGTCTTCCTTCAAAGAACGGATCACGCTGTTGACTGTCTGTTTTGCCAGTCCGGTGCACATACAGATCTTTTTCTGCGTCATTGCCTTTTGCCCTTCCAAAGCGTACAGGACAAAAAACAGGTAATAATTAATATTTTTTGAAGCTGCCCAGGAGCTGTATAGTCCATTTGCCTGTCCCCATACTCCCCACAATTTCTGTTCATCCATAGGCATAATTACCCCTCCTATCTTTTTGCTGATCTTATTATAGTATTTACACATACTGATATCAGGATACACAGCACTGAATATTTATCAGTTTTATCTCAAATATTGCGGGTTATATAAATGCGCATGACGAATAGAACAGATTTACATCTGTCCTCTAAAAGAGTATACTTTTAATAGTGATGCGGCTGTTCAGGCGGCGCGGTAACAGAAATATTATGGGTTTTCTGAAATGTGCTGTCTGAATGCGGTTGAATTGGCGGCCGTCACGAACCGGAACCAGCTCCTTCAAAAGCAGTACCCCCTGTCGCCAATAAAAATGTCAGAGATACCCGGCAGCAGGGCATGGGAATCGATAAGGGAGCAGAAAGCCATGTGGCAACCGGTCAGACTGTGTGTGGGGGATGTCGCGGGGAGACATGACGACAATATCGCCCGGTCTGTGGATGGTGACAGTACTCTTACCTATGGAAACATCAATACCAACAGCGTTCATAACAGATACTCCTTTGAATTCCTTACTGGCTGTAAGGGGTATTAACCATAAATACATTGTAGTAGAAAGGAAGAAAAACCATGGCACAAAATATTATCTTTTACTTTACGGATCAACAGCGCTGGGACACCTGCGGCTGCTTTGGGCAGCCCCTTGACATTACGCCCAATCTGGATCGTCTGGCCAGGGAGGGGGTCAAGTTTGATAATGCGTTTACGCCCCAGCCGGTGTGCGGCCCCTGCAGGGCGCTGTTCCAGACAGGCAGATATCCCACGGAGACAGGATGCTTCCGCAACAATGTGATGCTGCCTGAGGGGGTAAAGACGCTAGCCGATTATATTGAGGAGGCCGGTTATGAGACGGCCTATATCGGGAAATGGCATCTGGCCAGCGACGGTGAGGCGGATCAGGCTCCGGTCATAGACCACACGGTCACGGCTATCCCGCGGGAGCTGCGCGGCGGATACACCGGTTACTGGCGCGCAGCTGATGTGTTGGAGTTTACGTCTCACGGCTATGACGGGTATGTATTTGACGAAAATGACCGGCGGGTGGACTTTAAGGGGTACCGCGCGGACTGCATCAATGATATGGCTTTAGAATTTCTGGATGGGTACGACGGGAAGAAGCCGTTTTTCATGACCATATCCCAGATCGAACCGCATCACCAGAATGACCATAAACACTATGAGGGGCCGGAAGGCTCGAAGGAGAAATATAAGGACTTTGTTCTGCCCGGAGATCTGGCGGCACTTGGCGGCAATGCTGCGCAGGAGTATCCGGATTATCTGGGGCAGTGCGCGAGCCTGGACGAGAATCTGGGGCGGCTGGTGGATAAATTGAAGGAGAAAGGGCTGTATGAAAATACGGTTATCCTCTTTGCCTCCGACCATGGATCCCATTTCAAAACCCGGAATAACGACGCGCACTTAAACGGCGGGGACGATTACAAGCGATCCTGTCATGACGGCTGTCTCCATGTACCGCTTGTCATCGCCGGAGGCCATTACAAGGGCGGAATTGCCGTGCAGGAACTGGTGAGCACCGCAAGCCTGCCAAAGACCATCCTTGCGCTGGCCGGCGTGGACGTGGGGGACGCGATGATCGGGGAGAATCTTCTGGATGTGGTGGAAAAAAGGAATCCTGACAGGGTTAATGAGGTTTTTGCCCAGATTTCCGAAAGCCGGGTAGGGCGGTGTATCCGTACGGAAAGGTATACCTACTCGGTATATGCGCCCGGCCTTAATGGTTTTGAGGCGCCGGCGGCGCAGGAATATGCGGATGATTTTCTATATGATCTGGAAAAAGATCCTTATCAGCTAAACAATGTGGTGTCCGATCCGGCGTATGTGGACATCAAAACAAAACTGCGCCAGCGCCTGCTTGACTGGATCCGGCAGGCGGAGGGAGCGCGTCCGACGTGAGTGGCGTGGTGCCGCGGGGGCGGTTGG
>VSNO01000268.1 GCA_009774375.1 Lachnospiraceae bacterium | reverse complement strand
GTATCAATATGCTTCTGACCCCGGTTTTCACACCGCCAGTTGAAACGAAGGCAAACACGGAACGCCTGACAGTCCAGCTGGTTGACATCAGCAAAAATGGCAGCCGGTACAGCTTTGATTTTGAAAATCTCGGGAAGTGGATTTCTATGGGACTAAAAAACGGAATCGAGTACTTCGAGATGCCGCATCTGTTTACACAGTGGGGCGCACAGTTTACCCCGAAAATCATCGTGCGAGAGGACAATGAACTTCAGACGATGTTCGGCTGGCATGTCCCGTCGGAATCTCCTGCCTATCTGGAATTTTTGGAGCAGTTTCTGCCGGCGCTGACAGACTACCTTGACAGCAGGCTGGATTCCGGCCATGTTTTTTTCCATATTTCCGACGAACCCGGGGAAGACAGTCTGGAACGGTACGGCAGACTGAGCGCATTTGTCAAAAACCTGATCGGAGCGCATCCCATCATGGACGCGCTCTCCGAATACGCCCTGTTTGAAAAAAGTACGCTGACAATTCCCGTGACGGCGACGGATGCCATTGAACCTTTTATAGAAAAAAATGTTGAGAATCTGTGGGCTTATTATGCCTGCCTGCAATATCAGGATTCCCTGTCCAACCGATTCTTTGCACTGCCGTCGAACCGCAACAGGATACTGGGAATCCAGCTCTATAAACACAACATCAAAGTTTTTTTGCACTGGGGCTATAACCACTGGTATTCCGGGCTTTCCGAGAAAAAAATAAACCCATTTCTGAATACTGACGCAGGCGCCTGTTTCCCGTCCGGCGACGCCTATCTGGTATACCCCGGCAAGCACGGTCCTGTAAACTCCATACGAATCGAGGTGCTCCGTGAAGCCTTCCAGGATCACCGCGCCCTGCAGCTGCTGGAATCCCTGATCGGAAGAACGGAAACACAAAAATTACTGGAAAAGGATATTATGCCCGTCACTTTCCGGCAATATCCGCATGATGCTGAATGGCTTTTGGCGCTCCGGGAGACGATCAACAAAATGATCGCGCAGACACAGGAGCTCTCCGATGCCGCAGACAATTGATTTTCAGATCGAGCAGGAAAGGTTCTTCCCCCTACTCGCCGCGCCCCCACATGCTACATCAGCAACAAATTTTCATATGCAGGACTGTGCATAATCACAAAAGGAGCTGTCAGTTTTCGACAGCTCCTTTTATCCTGTCTAAAATATTATCTTATGATCGTGTGTCCATCACTCCGCCATCTGTGCCTGATACACCCTGCACATCATATGGGACGGCTCGACTGCCACCGCCTGCGCCAGAAACGCAGAAGCCTTATCTGTATCGCCAATCCCCATGTTTCCAAGCGCCATCAGATAATAGCAGTGCGCACGGTTTCGCATAGTGTAGTCCTCGTCAAAGATCAAGAACTCCGGCAGTGAAACGGCAAAATACTGAATCTTCACTTCGTCATTCAGATGACGCTCACCGTAATCGATCAGGCGGTAAAATCTCGCCCTTGCCTCGCGGATCCTTCCCAGCTTGAGATATGACAGTCCCTGATACAGGATCATGTCTGCCGGCTGGTCATTGTAGTACATCGCCCCCGCAGGCTCGTCGGTTCCAAGCGTCGCATTGCGGAAACACTCCTCCGCCTCCGCGGTCCTTCCCTGTCCCTCAAGCGCAAGCCCCAGATGATAATAGAGATGGTTATCCTTGGTTCCCTCCAGTTTTCCTTCTCCCAGATTCTCCGGGTATACAAAGGCTTTCCGGAGCAGTTCCTCCGCCTTTGCATAGTCTTTCTGCCGCAGGGCATCCTGTGCCATGGCAAGCAGCGCCAGCGTATACTGTGTCGTGATCTTGCCTTCGCCGCCCTCCCATGGGTGGAATTTATGACCCATGATGCACTCATAAGCTTTCGTATGGTTTCCGGTGAGGTTTACGAGCGTGATATACTCGATATAGAGGTCATCGCGCCCCTCAAGCAGCGCTGTGTGCGCCTCATAGTCCGCCAGACGCTCCTCAAAACTCCAGCCCAGTTTTTTGTGCAGCTGGTCCAGTTCAAGGAAAATACGCACATCAGACGGATTTAATGAAAATGCCCTCTCCAGTGCCTGCTTTGCCTTCTCAGGCTCCCTGCACTTATTGTAGTATGCCAGCGCGAGGTTACGGTGTACCGTCGGGAATGCGGAATCCGTCTGTGCTGACAGTTCCCACAGTCTCACGGCTTCCTGCCACTGCAGTTTGTCATAATACAGGTTGCCGAGATAATACGGTGCTTTTGCGTGACACCCCTTGTCAATCGCAGACTGCAATACAGCAATATCTTCCAGTTTGTTTGGGAAACAGTAATCCGGCCTCTGTTCTTCCGCTGCTTTCAGCGCCAGCCTTGCCTCCTCCTCCGAACCGGACTTTTCCGCCAGATAGTATGCCTTATAATAAAGCAGCATAGGTTGCTGCTTTGTGCAGCAGCCAAGCACCAGAACCGCCTCGTCATAAGCGCCCCACTCGGCATAGTCCCTCGCCGTCATCATGTAATTTTCCGCGAAATCACAGCCATACGGCTTGACCACCGGCTCTGCCGGTGGTTTGGATGAACCCCTCCGGGGCATTTTTCGGTACCG
>VSNO01000267.1 GCA_009774375.1 Lachnospiraceae bacterium | reverse complement strand
TTTTCCTCCTGCTGTTCGATGATACCGCGCACTTCCTTGACACGTTCGAGCGTCTGGCTGGAATTGCTGTTTAAGTTTGTCACCATATCCTGGATCTCGCTTGCTGCGCGGTTTGACTGCTGGGAGAGCTGCTGGATCTCCGACGCGACGACTGAAAATCCCCTGCCGTGCTCGCCGGCGCGCGCGGCCTCGATGCTGGCATTCAGCGAGAGCAGGTTGGTCTGTGAGGCGATCGACGTGATGAGCTCGGTCGCAGAGCTGATCTTTGTCACGGACTCGTTGGTCAGACTGGTCTGCTGTGAGAGAAAGTGAATGGATTCTTTGACGCTGTGCATCACGTTGTTTAACTGTTCAAACTGTAGCAGCGCCTCTGTGGCACCCTGTTTCATCGTGCCCGAAATGCTGTGCAGCTCGGTAGTCTGTCTGGCGTTGGTCTCGATCAGATCACCCATGGAGGTCACGTTTTCGCTGGCATGGTTCGCATCTTCGGACTGTGTGGTGCAGCTCGCCGCCATATCCTGTGCGGCGTTGTTGACTTCCTTCATGACCTGATACACGTTTTCGGAGATGCTTTCGATGCGCGCTGCCTCATTGTTCAGCGCCTCGCTTCTGGTATGGATATTGATGACGATGCCGCGGAGTGCATCCTTGAGATGGAGGACATTTTTTGCCAGGTCTCCGATCTCATCCCTCCGGTCAAGCAGTTTCTGATCGATATGGATGGACAGCATACCGTTTGCAATGCTGTTGAGTACGTCCATGTTCAGCTTCAGGGCCGATACGATACGGTTGACGGATATGTAGGCGATGACTGTCACGAGGATCGATGTGCACAGGATCATGAGCAGGAGCTGTCCCCTCACTTTGTTGATGATGGCAGAGACGGATCTCTGCGGGGTTCCGAGGAAGATCATGCCCACGATCTCATCGGAGGCTTCCTGGTAGAACGGGATGTAGCACACGATATACTTCTGCCCGAGGATCTCGACACCCCGTTCCTGGTAAGTTTCGCCGTTCTGCAATACATGGCTGACGACATCAGCGGGAGCCTGCGTGTTGATCTGGCGCTCGCCTTTATCGTTTGCGATGGAGGTGAGGATTCTTGTATCGCCCCAGAAGACAGTGACATCCATGCCAGTATTTTCTTTGATGTGGTCTGTGATGTCCGTTGCCTGTGAGATATTGAGCGAATCGCCTTTCCAGAGCATTCTGTTTTCATCCATGTGGTAGGCGCCGCTGTTTCCCATCTCAAAGATGTCGCGCACGGCAAGTGTCGTCGCCTGCATGCCGACATACGCTTCGTCGTAGATGCCGTTTGCGATCCTGTCGGCGGCGACCAGGAACATCGAGATACCCAGCACGATGACTGGAATGAGCGACAGTGCCAGGATTTTTCCTTTTAATTTCATGTAATGATGCCCTCCCGTGTTGATTGATGTATTCATTATACTATCGAAGTCCGGGGAGCCTCAAGTGTCGATTCTTCGCAAAAAAGGTATATTTTACGCAGTAGGGCGGTGATGTCTTGATGGAAGGACGAAAGCGTGTTAGAATGGAGAAAAAGGCATGAAAGGAGATTTGTATGAGTGAACCAAATATCCTGCTGGAGGAGTGGTCGCCGGTCTGCAATATGCAGGCGTTTGTGGAGAGGACGGACAGCTGCTGTTATTTTTATCTGTGGGTCAAACCTGGGATGGAGGATGCAGTGATCAAAAGCTGCTGGATCTGCAACGTCTCCGCCGCGCCCGGGGAGCTTGATGTGGAAGGTATGAAACAGGGGATCGCTCCGGCTATGCCGGAGGAGCATGTGCTGCATGATACCGGTGGAATGGATCTGAATGCGGAAAGTCTGAAGATCGTGTGGTTTGAGGAGGGGAATGCCGCAGCACTGCTCTCGGAGGAGGAGATCATTTGCGTGATTCCTGGATGGGGCGGATACAAGGGCTTTTCCGGGTATTCCAGATATATGAAAGGGTCAGCACCCTGCGCGTGGGGGCTGGCGGATGCGCTTCCTGTGATCGGGGAGCGGGTGGAGCGGAGCCGGGCTTTCTGGGACTGGTTTGAGTTTGAGCCGGATTACTGGATGCTGACGCAGACGACGCATATGAACACACTGGAAAAATTTTTTGGAAAGTGTGAGAATTACTATGCCATAGACGGTGAAGAGTTCCCGCCCAGGGCGCTTGTCAGGGGGACGCGGGACGGAGTGATCTATGGGATCACGGCGGGCGTCAGTCTGATTCCGATGCCGGAAGTTGAGATGTGGTATGGTGATGATTACAGGGATCACCGCCGGATCGAGCTCGGATTCGCAGTCGCCGCCAGTCATGAGGAACTGTGCAGCCGTATGTATTCCTGTCTGTCCTCGCTCGCTGCCTATCCGTGGAAGGAGATTACTTTTCTGGGACATGGACATACGATCCCAAGTCAGGTCATCAAAGGGTATGAGGCATTTTTGCTTGTCGATCCGCGGCTGGCGCCGGGACTGGAAACGCCGGAATATGAATCCTGCAGGGAAGATCCGGTCAATCTGCTGTGGGTGGTTCCCATCACGGGGGCGGAGTATCAGTTTGCGGCGGAGCATGACATTAACGAGATGCTAAGACATGTAAAGGGCGACTTTGCAAGGCTCCATGTCTTTGACGGTGTGCCTAAGTTTTGGGGTGTGGAGTGAGTTTTTCAGCAGGCGCATGGGGCCTTTCCGGAACAATCTGCAATAC
>VSNO01000266.1 GCA_009774375.1 Lachnospiraceae bacterium | reverse complement strand
GTCCATTCTGACCCCCATTGCCGTTTTGTCCGTTTTTGCCATTGCTACCCTTATCGCCGGACTGCCCTGCAGTTCCCTGGGCAAGCTGTGTCCCGCCCATCCCCTGCATCTTTTCCGCCAGCGCCTGCAGGGATTCTGCGGTGACAGATGACACTGCGGCCCCATTCTGCAGGCTCTGCGCAAGCCCTGCCAGCTGGCTGCCCATATCTTCATATCTGTAGTTCAGCTTTTCCGTCGCCGCCCGGACCATGTCACTGGAGGCCGCCTGCTGGTACTCTGCCTGGGACGCCTGCAGGCTCTCGATCATCTCCTGCAGCAGCGCCTGCTGTTCCGGCGCCAGCTCCTCCTGTTCCAGCTGCTCCAGCGCTTCCACAAGCTCCTCGATCTCTTCTTCCTTCTCCTTTGCCTCCTCCCTGACACTGTGCGCTTCCTCCGCGCGTTCCTTCGTCTCCGACGGCAGCAGTGACAGAACGAGCAGCGCCGCAAACAGCGCCGCAAGGGAACCGATCCGTTTCCACGGCGGCAGCAGTGTGATCCGTATCTTATCCGGATGTGCCTGAAGCTGTCTCATGGCATCCGCGCGCTGAAGCTCGACCATCGCCCCCTCCTTCTCCAGGTTCCCATAGGCAGTGACGATCCTCTCGTCAAAACCGAAGCTGTCCATCACCAGCGCAGCCTGCTCCATGCCTGTCCGTCCCGCATACGCCGCCACCGATGCCGTCAGCACAGCCAGAACCAGCGCCAGAATGGTATACAGACCGGCATAGTAAAAAGGCACCACAAAGGATACCGTCTGAAAAAAGATCCCGGCAGCTGCACCGACACACAGTGCGGCCGCCAGCTTTCCCAGAAAACCTGCCAGGTTCACCCTGAACCGACAGGCTTCTATCGCCCTTACAAACTCTTTCCGTTCCATACTATTCTCCTATAGTATCATGTTGTCTCCTGTCCCTGTCCTCCGTGGCCTTTGCGCTTTTTTCCTGCTTTGGAAGCCGCAGAAGCCGTGTTCATCGGATCCACCTTCCATGCCGCCGCGATCATAAACCAAAAAGCCAGCACCAGGATACACGCTGCCGACAGGAACATCCAGACTTTCCCATGTGCCAGCTGATAAGTCACATACCCGACAGAACCCGGCGAGAAGTTCGAACCGGTCTCTGCCCCAAAAGCAGACTCCCCTGTCATGAGCTGCATAAAAAATTCTTCAAAAAAAACACCCGGATTCACCAGCAGAAACAGCGGAGCCTCACCTACCGTATCCCCGTCCGACCACAGCAGTTTCAATATCGTCGGGACAAAAGTCAGAATATAGAGTACAAAATAAAATGCAAACGACAGCACCACCGCCGAGATGGATCTGCGGCAGAACGCAGAGCAGAAGATCCCGATGCTCCCCGACAGCACTGACAGCAGAATGATCGTGAGCACAAAATAGATCAGGCTGCTCCACTCCAGCCCGCCTACCACAAACGACAACGCCATGATCGGCATTCCCGCAGCCACAAAGAACAGAATGCGGATCACAGCGGAGACTACTTTGCCAAACACGATCGCCATGGGCGACATACATGTTGTCAGCATGATATCAAACGTCTGCCTCTCTTTCTCACCTGAGATAGAGGAGGCCGTAATGATCGGCGTGATCAGCGCGACAATGCACACCTGCGCCACCGCAAGCACCGGAAACAGGTAGATCAGGGAACTATAAATATTGCCGCTGCTGTAATAACTGTCGTTTTCTGCCTGGATCACCGCGAGCGCCAGCAGAAACGCCATCACCAGCACGGCTTCATAGGCAAACAGCCCCCAGCTCAGACGCATGCTGCGCGCTGTCACCTGCAGGTCCTTTTTCACGATCGGATTCCATCGTATCTTCACTGTACGCCACCTCCTGTCAGCTGCATGAACAACGATTCCAGACTGCCTGCCTCCCGGTAAAATCCTGTCAGGACCACCTGATTCTGGATCAGCTGCCCGATCAGGGCGCTCGTCTGTTCATCCGTGCCATTGTTCGTGATGATGATCTCATTCTCCATGACGGATTCTACCACCACACCCGCCTGTTCCATCAGCAGCCGCACCGCAGTCTCGATACCGGATGCCGCCTGAATACGGATGCGCCTTCCGCCCGCGACCTGCTGCATGATATCCTCAATGCGGCCCGCCATGACCAGCTGTCCATGATTCATGATACCGATGCTCGTGCACATCTCGGAGAGCTCCGACAGGATATGGGAGCTGATCACGATCGTCTTTCCCATAGAATGCAGATTTTTCAACAGTTCCTTCATCTCCACCCTCGCCCTCGGGTCAAGCCCGGAGCTCGGCTCATCCAGGATCAGGAGCTTTGGATTGTGGAGCAGCGCCCGCGCCACACAGAGGCGCTGCTTCATACCGCGCGAGAGCGTGTCCACATAGAATTCCTTCTTATCCGAAAGGTTTACAAGCTCCAGAAGATCATCTGTCAGTTTGGCAATATCGCGCGACCGCATCCCGTACATGGAACCATAGAAATCCATATACTCATGCACCTTCAGATTGTCATACACCCCGAAAAAATCCGGCACATAACCGATCAGCCGCTTCATCTCCCTGCTGCCCATCGGCGCGTTGATGCTGCCGATCCTCACAGAACCGCCGCTCGCCTTGAGCAGGCCGCAGACAATGCGGATCGTGGTCGTCTTCCCCGCGCCGTTCGGGGCAAGTATTTATAGACAACCACCGCAACACCGCATAAAACAAGGCTTTTAAGAAACACGAAAACTAAA
>VSNO01000265.1 GCA_009774375.1 Lachnospiraceae bacterium | reverse complement strand
TCCGCCCGCCGTCTTCGCCCAGCGTCAGTAGTCTCGTGGGCTCGGATATGTGTATATGAGACAGATCCAAAAGGCATCACAGGAAGCGCAAAAAAATCTGAGGGAGGCTTTAGGCGGCGAGTTCTGCATTACGGTTGAACTTTCAGAAAGCAATCCATATTTCAGGATGGATGATGACGGGGAGGGTGGATTTGAACTGTACACAGAGCTTCCCATTACGGAGGATTTGATAAATGCCGTTATGGAAACAGAAGGAATAGAAAAGTACGATGCATCGGCACAGACTCTTGTATCCACAAACATGGCTGTATTTCCCGGCAATGTTCCCTTAAAAGGTGACCTTAATCAAAAGGTGTATGCACGGACTGTCGCAGGCACCGAAAACAACAGTTTTTTCCAATCAGGGATCATGGAACTGACCGAGGGAGACCATATTGCGGGGAAAGTATACAATGCGGCGGTCATCAGCAGGGATCTGGCGGATTTGAACAATTTGAAAATAGGTGATGTTATTTCTTTACAGGCTGATAAGGAGACGGAAGTCAGGGTCATTGGTATCTATGAAATCCGAAAGCCTGATCCGGCATTTGCGAGCATTGCAACTTATGAAAAACTGGAAAACCAGATTTTTATAGATACAGCAGCGCTTCACGATTTATTTGGAGATAAGACGGTGGGGTTTTTTGAGGTAGCATTTATGGTGAACGATCCGGCACGGCTTGACGGCATCATGTCAGAGGTGAAAAGTTTGTCTGATATCGACTGGCGTGCTTTTCAGGTTACGGCGGATAACCAGACTTATCTGGATGCCGCTGCCCCTTTGCAGAAACTGCAGGCACTGGTGTCATCCATCATCTGGGTGATCGTACTGGTAAGTGCAGTCATCCTTTCACTGGTACTTATCATGTGGGGGAGAAGCCGCATACACGAGACAGGCGTATTCCTATCCCTTGGCATTGGAAAGGCGGGGATCATAGGGCAGTACCTTGCAGAAGTTTTGATGATTGCGGCGCTTGCTTTTGGATGCTCCTATTTTACGGGCAATACAGTTGCAGGCAGGATTGCTGATGGATTGCTGCAGCAGGACATTCTAGCCAAGGAAGGACAGTTAAATGATGATGTGGCCTTTGATGTAAAGGAAGGGTATGGAGATGATGTCATGGTCAGCATAAAGGATGACTCTGCTCTGCCTGATGTGCCTTCCGGTCAGGATACCGCCCCGGAAGTGGAAGTTTCGATAGACGGGGCAGAGGCAGATACGAAGCAGATCAGTGTTACTATTGGGTTTTACAATATGCTGCAGCTCTACTTTATAGGTATTGCCGTTATCGTTCTTTCAGTAGGTGTTTCCTCAATGTCGGTAATGCGTTTGAAACCCCGTGAAATCTTATCGAAAATGAGCTGAAGAAAAGGAGGGTTATAAAATGGCTGTTTTGGAAATGAAAGAGATATTCTATGCCTATGAGAAAGGCAGGCCGGTATTGTCAAACGTAAATACTCAATTTGATGCAGGGAAAATGTATGCCATCCTTGGGCCATCCGGTTCCGGCAAGACAACGCTGCTGTCACTGATCGGTGGGCTGGATACCCCACAAAAAGGTGAAATCCTCTTTGAGGGTGGAAATATTTCACAGTGCGGGCTTGCCTATCATAGGAGAAATCATGTCTCACTGATATTTCAAAGCTATAACCTCATTGATTATATGACGCCGATTGAAAATGTGGCATTGACAGCGAAAAAGGATGTCCTGCCTATGCTGCTACGGCTTGGACTGACATCCGGGGAAGCAAAGCGCAATGTGATGAAGCTGTCTGGCGGGCAACAGCAGAGAGTAGCAATCGCCCGCGCCCTGGCCTCTGATACCCCTGTCATTTTAGCGGATGAACCGACGGGCAATGCATAGTTAGTAAAATTAAGGTTATAAAAAAGAGATATCCATACTTCCGTCTTCATGGACAATGATTGACTGTATAAAGGATTTCCAGAAAGTATTCTTTTCTGCTGTGGAGAATGTGTTATATATCGCTTCATAGTCCTGCGAAAGAATCTGCTTCAGGTCGGTCAGGTCACGGTGCGGAGCATCAGCAGCAGACTTCAATTCGGAAAGCTTCGCCTGAAGCAGTTCATATTCCTTGCGGTATGATTCTTTGTCTATAAGGTCATCCATGAAAAGGTCATACAATTTTTTAAACTTTTTCTGTATTTTGGCAGCTTCGGCAGCAGGATTCTTTTGCGCAGGGCTGCATCCACTGACTTCATATTCAGCAATATATTCAGACAGTGCAGGGCGGATGTGTGAAAGGAGATATTCTTCTAAACCGTGTTCACTATAATTGCGTTTGCGGTCACAGCTATGTGATGCACAGTGCTGATTGCATCTGTAAAAGGGATATTCTTTTATGTTGCCGTCAGATAGCATCCGCCGTGTGGTGCATCCAACAAGATAATGGTTGCAGGAAGAGCATATCAGCAGCCCGGAGAATATGTATGCACGGTTCGTATCACGTTGACGGACATTGCGCTTCGCAAGCTGCTGTATGCGGTCAAAACGTTCTGGCGGAATCAGCGCCGGACAGAAATCAGCGTCACCACGGTATTCCCCTTTATAAAGTGTATTCCGCAGATTCCGTGCAATCGTGTCATAGCACAGATACATGTCATACTTTTCCTTCAGATAAAGCAGAGTGCCACGTTTTGAATTCGTGGCTTCAAAGTGGTCGAACATGTCAAGGGCAAACTGCTTCCATTCGTCATCAATAATAACATGCTTTTCTGCATCAAGCTTCAGACCACGGGGAAGGCTGCCGGACAGATAAGTTTTATTCCGCAGCTTGTATTCAAATCCATCCTTTATG
>VSNO01000264.1 GCA_009774375.1 Lachnospiraceae bacterium | reverse complement strand
CTCTATAATAATACTAGAAATTCCTTGACGTGTCACTACCTGAATGCTATAAAATATAGGTGGAATCAATAAGCAGAAAGGACTGTATGCAAATGTCATATCTGAAACAGCTGAAAAATGCCATGCCTGTGGCGCCCTTAAAACTGCTGGTCTTAAACAGCGCCGCGGAGCTTGGAAACGAGATCAACAACTATCTTGTAGACTTTCGCAGCAAAGAGAACAACGTATATATCAACGATCCCGCCTTTCAGGGCTATGCGGAAAAAAACTACCTCTTCAGATTCAGCACGCCCCGTTTTAACAGCGGCGAGGGAAAAGCAGTGCTGGAGGAGACTGTTCGCGGAAAGGATCTTTTTATCCTCGTAGATGTATGCAACCACAGCCTGACCTACAATATGAACGGCTACACCAACCATATGTCGCCCGACGACCACTATCAGGACTTAAAGCGCATCATTGGCGCGACAAACGGAAAGGCGCACCGCGTCAGCGTGATCATGCCATTTCTGTACGAGGGACGGCAGCACAGACGCAATGGGCGGGAATCCCTGGACTGCGCCTATGCGTTCAAGGAACTCACCCAGATGGGTGTCAGCAATTTCATCACATTTGACGCCCACGATCCAAGGATACAGAATGCCGCCCCGCTGAGCGGCTTTGACAACTTTACCGCACACTACCAGTTCATAAGGGCGCTCCTGCGCGCGGAGAAGGACCTGGTGCTGGACAAGGATCACATCATCGTCATCTCGCCGGACGAGGGGGCGCTGGACAGGGCGATCTATTTCTCGACTGTGATCGGAGCCGACACGGGTATGTTCTACAAGCGGCGTGACTATACGAAGGTCGTGAACGGCAAGAATCCGATCGTCGCCCACGAATTTCTGGGAAATGACATCGAGGGCAAGGACATCATCATCATTGACGACATGATCTCCTCGGGCGACAGTATGATCGATACCTCCAGACAGCTCAAAGCGATGAAGGCAAGGCGTGTATTTATCTGCACGACATTCGGGATCTTTACAAACGGTCTCTCCGCATTTGACCAGGCGTATGAGGAGGGCGTGTTTGACAGGGTCATCACAACCAACCTGAGCTATCGTCCACCCGAGCTGCTGACAAAACCGTATTATCTCGAGGCAGATATGAGCAAGTTCCTCGCTTCCATCATAGACTTCTTAAACCACGACCTGTCCATCGAGCAGGTGACGACACCCACGGAGAAGATCCAGCACATCATCGAGCTTTATCTCGATGGCAGAGAAATCTTTAAGGTATAAAAACGAGCAGGCATATGCCTGCTCGTTTTTATACCTTTTTATAGGCAGATCCTCTGAAAGGACTTCTTTCCTTTTTTCAGTACAAACTCTTCTGCAAAGACTTCTTTTGCAAATACCGTCTTAACATCGGAAACCTTGTCACCATTCACCGAGACGCCGCCCTGCTCCACCGCGCGCCTTGCCTCTGATTTGGATGCCGTCATGCCTGCAGTGACCAGGAGTGTCAGGATGTCAATGTTCCCATCCGTAAAATTCTCGTCGGAAAGCACAGTCTTTGGCATGTTCTCCGAGTTCGCACCGCCTGCAAACAGCGCCGCAGCCGCCTCCTTCGCCTTCTGCGCCTCCTCTGTTCCATGCACCAGCTGCGTCAGTTCAAATGCGAGGATCTCCTTCGCCTTGTTGAGCTCACTGCCCTCCCATTTCTCCATCGCCTCGATCTCCTCGAGCGGAAGGAACGTGAGCATTTTCAGACACTTGATCACATCCGCATCCGATACATTCCGCCAGTACTGGAAGAACTCATACGGTGAAGTCTTCTCAGCATCAAGCCACACCGCACCGGACTCCGTCTTGCCCATCTTCTTGCCCTCGGAGTTCAGCAGGAGGTTGATCGTCATGGCGTATGCGTCCTTGCCGAGCTTGCGGCGGATCAGCTCCGTGCCTCCGAGCATATTGCTCCACTGGTCATCGCCGCCAAACTGCATGTTGCAGCCGTATTTCTGGAACAATGTGTAAAAATCAAAGCTCTGCATGATCATGTAGTTAAACTCGAGGAACGTGAGCCCCTTCTCCATGCGCTGCTTATAGCACTCCGCCGCGAGCATGCGGTTCACGGAAAAGTGCGGTCCGACCTCGCGCAGCACGTCCATATAATTCAGGTCGAGCAGCCAGTCCGCATTGTTGACCATCATCGCCTTTCCCTCTCCAAACTCAATGAATCTGCTCATCTGCTTCTTAAAGCAGTCCACATTGTGCTGGATCGTCTCCGTCGTCATCATCTTGCGCATGTCGGTCTTTCCCGAGGGATCGCCGATCATCGCCGTGCCGCCTCCGAGCAGGGCGATCGGCCTGTTGCCCGCCATCTGGAGCCGCTTCATCAGACAGAGCGCCATGAAGTGGCCTACATGGAGGCTGTCTGCTGTCGGGTCAAACCCGATATAAAAAACCGCCTTTCCGTTGTTGATCATTTCCCTGATCTCATTCTCGTCTGTCACCTGGGCGATCAGCCCTCTTGCCACCAGTTCATCATACAATTGCATTTTTCCTTCTCCTTTCACTGCTGTTCAGGAGACAAAAAAATCGTCCCCTGAATGTTAAAACGTTCAAAGGACGAGGTATAAACCACGTGTTACCACCTTTTTTCACACAGAACTCACGCCCTGTGCCTCAGCAAGTACGGGAAAACTCCGATACTCTTCCCGATATAACGTTCGGGGATCCCGTCGCAGCCTACTATGCATATGATCTCTCCATACACGGATTTCGGTGCGCAGCTCCAAGAGGTATTCACTCTCACTTTCCCTTGCGCCTCTCATCAGCCGGCGGCTTTCTGTAAGTTCCCATGAAAGCTACTTATTCTTTTCACAGCCTTTCTCGATATTTATGATTGTAAC
>VSNO01000263.1 GCA_009774375.1 Lachnospiraceae bacterium | reverse complement strand
CTTGTATTATAGCCCATTTTTACCGTGAAATCAATGGGCGGGCTGTTAGAAGTTAGCTCTCAAAAGCACGTTATTAGACATTGCTCTATACATAGTTTTGGCCCATCACGAAAAGAATTTCTCTATAATTTGTATGCTATCCTTTTCTGTATAGCCCCACAAAATAGCACTCAATGTCTCAACCGCTTTTTTCTTCCAACGATAATATGTTGGTATACTGATATCCCGGATATGTGGCTGGAGTTGTTCGATGATTTCCTCCGTATTCTGGAACTGCTGGGGCGACAAGTAGGTGTAATACAACAGCCAATAGTAGATTTCACCGTTCTTGTGCCGAGTGCGGAGCAGCTCCACCGCGTTGTCCAGCAAGGTAAGCATTTTATGGCTGCGCTCAATGCACTGGGCATGATGCTCCAGCTCGGTGCCACCCAGGTCAGCCCCGGCCAGGTAAACCGAATCCAGAAATCCCTCAATGTCTGTCCCATACTCCACATGGAACTGGTTTTTCAGCCTCTGCACTGAAAGCTCCAGGCTCCATGTTACGTCGCGATACTTTCTCAGCAACTTCCGGGTGTCGTGGTAGCGGGGATCATCCCGCACATCCTGTTCAGCCTTCCTCTTTGCCATTGCAAAAGTCCCCCTTCCCTTCCACCGCCGATGTGGAAAACTCGAATGTGTACACCACTGTGCCGCTGGGACACAGCACGTCCATATGAAAACGCCTAACTACAGTGTCTCTTTCACCGATACCTTGGCAATCGCAGGACAAAGGATATAACTTATATGTCATCCGGGGGCACTCAGCACCACGGAAATCAATTTTTGCAAAAGGGATAAAAAGGAGCTATACTAGAGGAATGGGAAAGCAGCAAATAGTCGAATATTTCGAGGAAGTAGAAGCGAGCCGGGAATACAGCGGGTATTTTTGCAGTATTCCGGAAGCGATTAGTATAGTGGTTCTGGGAAGTATGTGCGGACTGCGGAATATAAGCCAAATACACCAGTGGGCGGAGAGTGACAAAGTCAGCGAATTTTTGAAGGAAGAATTCGGAATTGAGCACATTCCGTGCTATTATTGGCTGCTTAGTCTGTTAAAACTGATAAAACCGGAATCGCTGAACAAGTGCCTGATGAAATGGGCGGAAAGCATACTGCCAAAGGAGCGAAAGGGACTCACCATATCTTTAGATGGGAAAACGGTACGCTCAACCTGCAAAATGGAGAGCTATGACAGCCCTCTGCACATCATCAGCGCCCAGATATCAGAATTGGGAATCACTTTTGCATCCAAAAGCGTGGAAGGGAAAAGCAATGAGATCCCAGCGGTCCAGCAGCTGATCGGTGAATTGGACATTCAGGAATGCATGGTGGTGGCGGATGCGCTGAACTGCCAAAGAGAAACGGCAGAAACAATCGTCCGGGGCAAGGGCGATTATCTGCTGGACGCAAAAGGGAACCAGCCTGTTTTGGAAAGGGAGATCAGGGAATATGTTCAGGATGAGAGCCTGAGAAAAACGATGGATCGCAAATCCGTCACAGAAAAGAGCCGGGATCGGATTGAAAGGCGGACTGCATATACCACAACAGATGTGGGCTGGCTTTTGGGGAAAGAAAAGTGGAAGAATCTATGCTGTATCGGCGCAATCAAGACAGAATTCGAGAGAAAAGGGACTAAAACCGAAGAATGGCATTACTATATCTCCAGCCGCGATCTTACCGCCCTGGAGCTGCTTCATCATGCCCGGATGGAATGGGCCGTGGAATCCATGCACTGGATTCTTGATGTCCATTTTTCGGAAGACTTCTGTCGTATCGTAAATCGTACCATCCAACAGAACCTGAATATGCTCAGAAAGTTTGCTTTGAGCTTGATTAAGCAATTCAAAACCGCTTCTAATTCTAAACGTCCCCTTTCCCAAATTATGTTTAACTGCCTCCTTGATCCCTCTGTTATTTCTCATATCCTTGAAAATTGATTTCCCTGACTCAGCACAGCCAACCCCTTGCAGTGCAAGGATTTGAAGCACCTTCTGGGCCATGACATCCTCATGCAGATTTGAAACGATGATTTGTCCGTTTGAACCGCTATCCTGCGGCCCATCTGTGCCTTCCTTTGGAGCAGTTACCCGGATATTCAGGGACATGGCTACCTCATCCTTGTCCACCAACACATCAGAGATCTGGAACATAGTAGAGAGGTAGTTCTGGAGATAAATGGCCGTCCCATGGCGGCCGGGGAAGGTCAGCCGGGCGACGTGACCTGCCTTTTCCAGCTTTCGCAGCACCCGACCCACCGTAGCCTTGGACAGGCCCCACCGCTGGCCCAGCTCGGAGTAGGATACCAAAGGGCAACCTGTCCCATTGCGGAGGTAGACTACCGGCCCGTCGAAGGAGCCTTGCACCTGTTCGTCCCGATACACCGCCGAGATCCATAAATCCAGGAGAATGTCCATCTCAGAGCATTTTTCTGCGCTGACTAACTCAGTGGCAGTGGTAACAGGCAGGAAGAAAAAGCCGGTCTCTTTCTGACAGGGGCAGTTATAGTCCAGCACCGTGTTGTGCCGGTGCCAGTTGACGACTTTGTATTTCACCAGGTTTCCCCGGCCCAGTAAAGAGTATTGGATGAGGTGGCGCTTTTGGAGCGCTTCAAGCACACCCAGCGTCTGGCAGCGGGAACGCAGGCGCAAGATAGCAGTAAGCTCGCTCATTCGGCAGATCCACTCGCCAGGGTAGATGGTGTAGCTGATCCCGTCCAGCCGAAGGTACGAGGTGCGGAAATTGGCGTAGGAACAAAGGACGGAAAAACAAAAAAGACCGGGGCGTCCGTTAGTGCGGACGCCCCGGTCGGCGATCAGGGTTTGAAGAAATTCCCGGTAGATACGGCAGCGTGGGTAGGACACCAGCTGCTTGATTTCAAGTTGATATTCGGGCACTATTAAATACCTCCTCAAAGCCACAACC
>VSNO01000262.1 GCA_009774375.1 Lachnospiraceae bacterium | reverse complement strand
TGCAGGATTAGTACATCGGTAGTACATCGGCTTCCCAAGCCGAGGAGGCGGGTTCGACTCCCGTATCCTGCTTTTTTTGTGTCGTATTATCTTCTCCGGTCTTCGACCACACTGTTTGTGTTTCCCATTCACCAAATAAATCTGCTGGAATATTACAATCGAGTAGGGAAGAGTCCTCTTCCCCTACTCGTGCGCCGGGCACCCGTCAGCGCATGCTGACAATCTTCCTCTGGGTGCCCGTGTGCATAAGAAAAGGATACCATACTTTGATGATACCCTTTTTTCCCTGTCTTTATCCTTATCTCTTTTCAGATCTCCACGATCCAGCCCTCCGGCGCCTCGATGCGTCCCATCTGGATACCGGTAAGTGTATCGTAGAGCTTTTTGGTCACAGGCCCCATCTCGTCCATTCCGGAAGGCAGGCAGATCTCCACGCCCTTGTTGACGATCTTTCCCACCGGCGAGATGACGGCGGCAGTGCCGCACAGCCCGCACTCTGCGAAGTCCTTCACTTCGTCGAAGAGCACCTCGCGCTCCTCCACTTCAAGCCCCAGATAATCCTTCGCCACGATCATCAGGGAGCGGCGTGTGATCGAGGGGAGAATGCTGTCCGATCTGGGTGTGACTACCTTGTTGTCCTTCGTCACAAAAAGGAAGTTTGCACCGCCAGTCTCCTCCACCCTGGTGCGTGTCGCAGGATCGAGGTACATATTCTCGTCAAAGCCTTCCTTGTGGGCTGTGACGATCGCATGTAAGCTCATGGCATAGTTCAGTCCCGCCTTGATATGGCCTGTCCCATGCGGCGCCGCACGGTCAAAATCGCTGACCTTGATCGTGAGCGGTTTCGCTCCGCCCTTAAAATACGGTCCTACAGGTGTCGTAAAGATTCTGAACTGGTATTCGTCAGCCGGCTTGACACCGATCACAGGGTTCATGCCGAACATATACGGACGCACATAGAGAGTCGCACCGGAACCGTAAGGCGGCACATACGCCTCATTGGCTTTGACGACCTGCTTCACAGCCTCCACAAACCTGCCTTCCGGCAGCGTCGGCATCTCGAGGCGCACACAGCTGTCATGCATGCGCTTCTCGTTTAAGTCAGGGCGGAACACGACCGTCTTCCCATCCTGTGTCGTATACGCTTTCAGCCCTTCAAAACAGGTCTGCGCATACTGCAGAACACCCGCGCACTCGTTCAGCACGATGTTGGCATCCTCTGTGAGGACGCCATCGTCCCACGCCCCGTCCTTATAGTTCGTAACATACCGTTTCTCAGTCTGTCTGTAGCCAAATCCCAGACTGGACCAATCCAAATCTTTCTTCTCCATCTCAAACTTCCTCCTCTTTTCGTTGAATGCCGTGGCGGCACTCCTCAACTTTTTATTTTATACCACAATGCGCAAAAGTCAACATTTCCCCCATTTTTTTCGCTCATATTTCTGAAAATAGTACTCCAGATCAAAATACGTCTGCTCCTCGCTGTCCGCAGTCAGCTCCCAGTCCTCCATCGCATCAAGCCTCGGAAGATACGCATCCGCCTGATATGTATAGTCGATCTTCGTGATATAGGCCGTGTCGCAGTGCGGGAGGAGCTGCTCATACACGCTCGCTCCTCCTGCCACGTAGACATCGTTCGTATCGTACTGTCTGAGCGCCTCCATGAGTTCTTCCATGGAATGAACCACAGCAGCGCCTCTGACCGTATATTTTGTGTCGTACGACAGAATAATATTATCGCGGTTTTTCAGCGGCTGCTTCTGGGGAAACGTCTCCAGCGTCTTTCTGCCGACGATGAGAACCTTTCCCTCAGTCATATCCCGAAACCTCTTCTGGTCCCGCGGGATCCTGACCAGCAGACTGCCCTGAAAACCGATCGCCCAATTCCTGTCCACAGCCGCTATGATATTCATATATCTGCCTTCCTCCTGCTCCATGCTGCAAAACTTCAAAAACTACCGGCATATTCTGCCTTCCGCGGCGCCTCACTGGTCGTATTTGTCCGCAAGCGAATTGATCTGGTCCGCAAATTTTGCCAGATCCTTGTTCGCCCTGCCCTCGTTCTTGTAGATGACCGCAATGAGTCTCTGCCCTGCTGCGAGCAGTCTCGCAAATATGTCAGATACGCTGCGCAGACGCTTCTTGACAGCGACAGGGGAAGCCTCGAATTCGATATCGCCTGTTATCAGATCGACCCTCGTGCCGGAATAGGGCGCATACGCGTCATGCCCATGCTCGTTTCTCAGGCATTCCGCGAACAGCGTGCACGCGGTGTCCTCCCCGTGCGTGATAAAGACCTTATCCGGCTTCTCTTCAAAGGCGTTCACCCACTCGATCAGGCCGCCCTTGTCCGCGTGGCCGCTGAGTCCCGGAAGCTGCGTGATCTTTGCCCTCACCTCGACAGCCTCGCCGAACAGCTTCACTTCATCCGCGCCTTCTATCAGGATACGCCCGAGCGTGCCTGCCGCCTGGTATCCCACGAAGAGGATCGTACACTCCGGCCGCCACAGGTTGTGCTTTAAGTGGTGTCTGATCCGCCCCGCCTCGCACATACCGCTCGCGGAGATGATGACCTTGGGCGTCTCATCGAAATTGATCTCCTTGGACTCCTCACTTGTGATGGCAAGCTTTAAGCCTGGGAAATTCAGCGGATTGATCCCCTTGTGCACCAGCTCCATGGCCTCCTCGTCAAAGCATGTGTAGATATTCTTCTGAAATACGCCTGTCGCTTCCACCGCGAGCGGGCTGTCGACGTACACCTCGAATCCCGGGAAATTCGGGATCAGGTTGTCAGCCTTGATCTTCCGGAGAAAATACAGGATCTCCTGCGTCCTGCCCACCGCAAAGGAAGGGATCACGACATTGCCGCCCTTTGCAAATGTCCTGTTGATCACCTCGGCGAGATCCGACACGTAGCCTTCTTTCTGTTTCGCGTGGTACCGGTCGCCGTACGTCGCCTCCATGACCACATAGTCCGCCTCTTTCGTGTAGATCGGGTC
>VSNO01000261.1 GCA_009774375.1 Lachnospiraceae bacterium | reverse complement strand
TAAGATTTTCCATCCTGTTTACACTCTTTCTCATGAAATCGCATTCAATTCGTCTGAAACTGTATAAAACTGTAGAAACCCGACTGACGCATCTTGACTTGTCTATTGATTTCAAGTATGCGGATTACTTCGTAACCGGCGCAGGCCCGCTGCTCTCCCGTATGACCAGGCTCGGTGTCACCATGCGCAGCGCGTCCTTTTTTCTACCCTCGATCATGGCGATGGATGTGTCGATCAGTTTCCGTCCATACTCCGCATAATTGTAGTCAATGCTTGTCAGCCTCGGCATCACCATCTCCGCCATATAGGTATTGTCATAACTCACGACAGACATATCCTGCGGTATGCGGATACCGTGCTCATTCAGGCTCTTCATGACCCCCATCGCCGTGAAATCGTTGACCGCGATCACGGCTGTCATATCCGAGCGCTTGGCGAGCATCTCATTCATCTGTCGGTATCCTGTCTCAAAATCATAGCTGCCCCCGTCATCCAGAACCAGGCCTGGATCATACGGAATCTGGTTCTCCCTGAGAATCTGCTTGTACATCTGTGACTTCTCAAAAGTGGCGAGTACATCCTGTCTGCCGCCAACCAGGGCGATCCTCCGATGCCCCAGCCCCAGTAGATGCTCCATCAACAGCTCCACCGCTTTCATGCTGTCAATGCGAACAACATGACACCGGGTACCGTCCAGTTTCCCCGTCACGATCACAGGAATGGTGGACATGATATCATTGATGAGTTCGACATACTCGATGCTGGATGCCAGATCATCCACCCGGCCGCCGAGCTGAATAATCGCGTCGACCTTCTGTTCCTGAAGCTTTCCCAGGAGCTCCACCTCGTTTTCTGTCTTTCCCAGCGAATTGTATAGCACGACCGTATACCCGGCCTCCCTTGCTGCCTGCTCACAGGCGACAAAAAGGGCGGCATAGTACGGATTTCTGATATCCGCAGCCAGCACCCCGATCGTTTTCGTCCTGGTATCGGCAAGTCCTTTCGCCAGCACGTTTGGCTTAAAGTTATACTTCGCGATCAGCGCCTCCACTTTTTCCCGTTTTTCAGGACGCACCTTCGCATTCTTTGTGAGCACCCTTGAGACGGTCGCCGGAGATACGCCCGCTTCTTTCGCTATATCGTATATTGTTATCGCCTTGCCCTCACTGCCTTTCTGCATGGCACATAACACCTCCTTAGTAGTTCCCTGTCAGCTATTTCAGGTCTCATTTCCCTCGCAATTTCTCCCTGTCTGATCCTGTCTCAACAGCTGCTTATCCATTAATATGAGTATACACTTTTCTCTTTTTCAATGTCAACCGGTTTCATCGAAATATCTACGCATGTCCTGGCAGGAAGATCTCTCGTCCCAGCTCCACCAGGATCAGAAGCGTCACCGGCCCCAGGATGACGCCGCCGATGCCATAGTAGATCACGCCGGCATACACGGAGAGCAGTATCGCCACCGGTGAAAATTTCAAACCGTTTCCCAGAAGCCGCGGCTCGAGAAACTCCCGGATGATCACACACATAAAATACGTGACAAGGATGATCACTCCGCTGCCGGTATTTCCCTTTAGAAAACTCATCACCCCGATCGGAATGAGCACGATCCCCGTTCCGATAAATGGAAGAAAATCCATAAATCCCGCCAGGATTCCGTAGAACCACGCTTCTGTCGTACCGCCCAGATATAGCCCGACCGTGGCTGTGATGCTGATGCACAGAAGAATGATCGTCTGCGTCTTTAAATACGTCTTGATCATCCTTCCCAGCTTTTTTCCAATGCGGAGAATGATAGACAGAATATGGTCGATCGCCGGTTCGATCGCGGCGAGATTCAAAAGCCCCTGCTGCCAGCCCTCGATCTCCCTTGCAAACAGGACGACACAGATAAAGCTTACCACGACAAAAGTTCCCGCACGCCCCGCCACAGACAGATAGCGCAGACTTCCCGTCAACAGTCCGTCTCCAGACCTCGCAACGCATTCCCCGAGCTCTGCCACCCTGTCCGAGATCCAGCGCTCGACAGTTCCTCCCTGCAGCTGGAAGAATTCCTCGATCTCCGCACTGAACCCTTCGATCAGATGTGAGATACTTTCCGTCCAGAAATCCGCATTCTGAACAAATGTCCTTGCCTTGCTGATCAGAAAGGTACCAAGGCCCACAATGATCAGCGCCACGATCAGAATGATCCCAAACAAGATTCCGCCAGCCATAAACCCTTTTTGCCCGGATCTGGTCCTGATCTTGTTATTCCCCCTCGTTTCAGTTTCTTCCGCCTCTGTATCCTCAGAAACAACAAACCGCTCCCGCCGCTGGCAAAACCGCTGCAGCGGCACTACGATCACCAGTGCTACCAGCAGCGGCAGAAAATATGGTAAGAAAAACTTTAATACCAACAAGACAGACACTGATGTCAAAATGTATAATACCACTCTCTGATAGTCATTTCGTGTTAAAAAATTCATCTATTTCCCATCCTTCCGGTCAGTCATTCCCTCTTTACCCATAAAACGTCCATAGCCTCTACGGTCAATGCTCTCTTATTTCGTATTATCTGTCCTTCGTCATATTTTATACTCCAAACCTGACGATCTGCCACCTCCGGATGATATGATAATCAAGCAGGGAAGAGCCATCTTCCTCTGGGTGCTCATGTGCATAACAAAAAGCCTGAGAATAAAAATTCTCAGACCTTTTGTACGAGGCGCAGATCGGATTTGAACCGGTGATCAGGGAGTTGCAGTCCCACGCCTTACCGCTTGGCTACTGCGCCATACTTTATTATTATTATATTCAGACCAAAATATTTTATGCCAGATTATATTTTTAATAAGCTCCCCGAGTAGGGCTCGAACCTACAACAACTCGGTTAACAGCCGAGTGCTCTACCATTGAGCTATCGAGGAATATCTCTTATTATTTTGAGGCTGTTCCCTCAAAACCGAACACAAAAACCTTTCCTTATGATCCCGACCTGTACCGTCTGATCCGTCTCTTCCTTCCAA
>VSNO01000260.1 GCA_009774375.1 Lachnospiraceae bacterium | reverse complement strand
TCTCCCTCTCTCTAATGCAATTACAATTTTGCAGCTAAAGTTTTTTCATTTTTGGGGTGCGTTTCCGAGACCACTCAGGTATAGTACACAAAATTATCGACCTTATTGTCACTCTTATCATCCCTGTCCCAGCGGACAAGCCAGCTGGTCACGGGATTCTTCTTTCCTGTCGTGCTCAGTTCCAGCCGCCCCTCTTCCACGCTGACAGCCTCAACTGCCAGGTAAAGACCCTGGTATTCCCCATTTATAAACATCTCGCAATACCTTGTCTGCGGCGCGTACTCCATGATCTGCCCTGCCACGTTATAGCAGAGATAGTTCCGCAGCAGGGTCCGGTCCAGAAAAGGTCCGTGCAGAACCCACTTGTCGGAAGGGTTCATTCCCATGACAGAGATATCTTTCTTTTTCTCCTGTGTTCCAAATTTGAGCAAGTAGGACTTCTTATCAAATTTGCGGCTGGTGTTACCACGGATCCTGATCAGTCCCTCTGCCTGTGCGCGGACTGCATCCTCCAGGGTATTCCACTGATCTTCGCTGTCATAGATCGCAACCTCGCACGACGCATAGCTCTCCGGCATGCCATGCTCCGGTGCAGTTTCCTCGGGGATCGCTTCTGATGTCTGTATGGAAATGATCGGAAGGTGCGTCACAAAATCCGCCTCCGGCCGCTCCGCCTCCGGCATGCCCTTCTGGTGCTGCATATATCTCTGTGTACGGTCTGTGCGCCTGACCATGCTGCTCCCCATCGCAGCCATGATCAACATCAGGACAGCGCCAATATATATATATCTTGATCTCATTCCTGTCTCCTGTATGTCATCCTGTGATCTCGTCGCTCTGCGTCACAAAATTCACGTATTCAACGCCCCCGAGCGCATATAACTGGTCAATGACATCGTTTTCCTTTTTGTAGGCATTCTGGTAAACCATCCTGGTCATCTCATAAATCAATTCCACATTCTCGTTAGTGGTATTTTTTACTTTCAGGAGCGGTTTTCCGTCAAAAAAGCCGAAAACGAGCCGTTCCATATCGAGGCTTTTATCTTTCGACCCCCGGATGATCAGCAGGATGCGGCTTTCATTCCGGACCCGTCCAAGCAGGAGCAATACGATAAATACAACAGCGCTTCCCACCGCGGCCACATAATAGTCACTCACACCGCAGCAGATGCCGACGATGATCGCCCAGAAGATATAAGTCGTATCCCTGGAATCCTTGATGGCCGTGCGAAAACGGACAATGGAGAGCGCACCTACCATGCCGAGCGACAGCGCGATATTATTGCCGATGACGGTCATGACCGTACCGGTGAGGATCGTGAGCGTTATCAGGGAAACATTGAACTTTTTGCTGTAGGCTGTCCCGGCATGCGTATACCAGTATGACAGGTAGATCGCCAGGCCAAAAACCGCCGCTGTCACAATGTTCAATATGATGGTCTCCAAAGTAAGTGTTGCGCTCTCCAACATGATCGTCCGTAAATAATCTTTCATTTTCTTCTGTCCCTTCCTGAAATATGATTGCCAATGCTCCTCTGCGCGCTAAAAACTGTAATGCGTGCTGACACTGCGGCTCAGACAATACTTGCTGACAGACAGCTCGCTGCGGTCGCAGATCTGTAACAGATCTTTGATATAACTCAGCAGAAAACCATTGTATTTTACCTCAAAGACTGTAAGATACGGATCCAGAACCGTATTCTGGACCAGCTGTGCCGAGAAGATGTCCATATTGCTTTCCGTCGCCCTGATCTGATGGTCAAACGTGATGCGTATCTTATTCTCCCTGGCGATAAACGCTTTTCTGCGGTATTCAACGACCGCCCTTGGCAGATAGCAGTACATGTTCATAAGTGCATAGCATTCCCTGGCAAACTCCTCGTCATAGCGGAGCAGTACCTTGTAGTCGCCCTGTACCAGCTGTCCGGCATCGTCCCGCCTCATGCGCAGCGACCGTTTCTTCTGCATCGCACCCTGCTTCTGCTTCATCTCCAGCATCGCAAAATCATCGGTCGGCTGATAGCACCTCAGCCGGATCTTCCTTCTAAGCTCCACCCCGTCCTCTTTTTCCATAAAATCCCTGTTCTCCAGCGTGTCAAAATAGAGTGACCGGACCGTGTACCCCTCCGCGCCATTATGCGGGTCCTGTATCATGATCTCCTGCAGATACTGACTGTACTGATACATCTGTTCCACGGAGATCAGAAACTTTTTTTCCTGCCGCAGTACTTCATTCATCGTCTCTCATTTCCTTCCATGCATCAAAATCATGAATCGCAAACTCCACATCCCCCTGATACATGGACCTTAAGCTGACCGCACTTCTGACAACCGCTCCCAGCCCTTCATGATAGTATGTGTTTGCTTCTGTCACCGCCGTTCCCTCCGGCGGCTGCAGTTCATAGATATTGACCAGCTTTTTTCCATATTTTCTGGACAGTGCGATCTCATCCGCAATATGATCCGCCTCTTTTCCTTTATAATAATTCATCACAGCCACCCTGTCGCAGCCGCTTTCAATGATCCTTTCCAGCGCATCCGCATATCCTTTGGTGTCATAAAAATAGGGTATGCATACAATGAGCTGCAGCCCGCAGTCCAGGGCCTCACTGTAGGCGCAGGCCAGCCCTGCGGCAAAGCGGTCCATCACCTCCCCGGGCGCCGTATCCCACTTGTCCGTGAGATAGGGCTCCACATCCATGACCACGCCCCTGATCTGTGCCTCCCCGGGCACGAGCTGGTTGATCGCCTGCGCACGCATGATCTCGTCGACCATGCTGGCTCCATCCGCCTCCAGTCCCCATTCCGGTTCCCCTGTCAGCAGATAGATCCCGACTTCATGCGCAGCAGCGCTCGTCAGATAGTATGCGATATCCTCCTCAGCGGTCCTGGCAGGAATATATTGATACACTGTACTTATAGTAATGTCCGAAAATTCGTCAAAAAAAACGTCTGCTTTCTCAACTGTAACCATGTCCCTGTCCCAGTTAAAAACAGACACTTTCGCCGCATTACACATGCTTTCATATATATCGATACCTGTCAAAAGTAAAATGATCATATCAAAAAGACTGCACAGGATCTTATACATCATCTCTTCCTTCCAATGGTGCTTTCTATCAATGTTCTATCAATGCTTCGCGGAAAATAGTACTAACATTTTACATTATAACACAATAAT
>VSNO01000026.1 GCA_009774375.1 Lachnospiraceae bacterium | reverse complement strand
GATAGAGGCAACTGGAATAGAGGCGGCTGAAATAGAGGCAGCTGAAATAAAAGCGGCTGGAATAGAGGCAGTTGAAACAGAAGCGGCTGAAACAGAAGCGGCTGAAATAGAGGCGGCTGAAATAAAAGCGGCTGAAACAGAAACAACTGAGACAAAAGCAAAGGAGACGAACGCAGAAGAAATAAAAGAGACAGAAGGCACAGAGACCGCATCAGAGTCTGTGCCAAACGACAAGTCGGAGCCTTCAACAGAGGAGGCATCGGAGGGCCCGTCAGAGTGCATATCAGAGACCGCCGCACAAGCGGTATCGACACAGACATCAGAACAAGATCCCGAATGGATCCCCGAAGGGATCACAGAGATACTGGCAGCCGTACGCCCGATGGAACGACCCGGCGACAGGGATGCTGACCACAGAATGGACAACGCTCTGCATGACAGTGATTTTTATATCGAACTGTCGTCGGATGGGAAGGTCAGGCAGTACACATACGGCGAATGGCTGGAATATCTTAAGAGCTGCAAAGAGTGGGTGGATGGAGAGATCGAGGTGAAGCTGAGCGATAGCGGAAAGAGATATTTCGATGCCATCCAGATGGAAGTACAGGAAGGTGGGACAGGCGGAGGAAGAAAAAAATATGTATTCTGGGCAGTCAGTCTGGACAGGGGTGTGAGTACGAAGGACGCGGAGAACGGTACCAGAACCTACACGGCAGGAAGGGACCAGAAGGCGCCGGTATTAAAGGCGTTCTGTGCGGACAACGCGTGCTATGAGCCGACAAGGACGGATACAGAGCAGTATTTTGCCAGTGATTTTATACTGAAGGGGACATACTGCGATGATGTGAGCGGTGTGTGCAGGATCGAGTACACTGCCGACATACGGTCAAAGGAGGATCCGGTGTGGATCGAAGTGGAGGATGCGCAGGGATCCGCAGGTTCGGCGGCTGATTTTGAGATTGCGCTCTCAGACGGATGCTATCCGGCCATTGCGGTAAGGGCGTGCGATGCGGCTGGAAACGTCAGTGATGTGAAAGCGTTCGTCAACGATGCGGGCGAATACATCAAAGTGGTGGTGGACAGTGCCGAGCCCGTGCTGCAGTTTGACATCTCCGCGGGAGGACAGCCCTACAGCGGTGAGGAGGACAACTGGACAAACAGGGATGTGCGGATCGAGGTCACAGCGGATCCGCTTCGCTCCTGCTCGGGGATCTGCCAGTGTGAGTATGCCTATGTAAAGATTGGTGAAGAGAAACTGCTAGATCAGAAACTGAGGGATCACAGACAGGGAGACACGCAGGACGAGGATCAGGACAAGGCGCAGGATCAGGATCAGGGAGGGACACAGGACAAAGAACAGGATGATATGACACAGGAGCCGCTAAAGTGGACAGCGCTTTCCGTGCAGGATACAGGGACGGCAGGGCTCACTGTCACTGAGGACAGAAACGGTTATTATCTCTTCCGCGCTGTCTCGAGATCGGGGGTGGCGACCACGGCGGATGTGAGACAGCGCGTGCTCATACAGCATCAGGCGGCTGAGGCCAGACCGATCCTCGTGAGCGGGGCGGATGAGACGAAATGCAGAAATGGATGGTACAACCAGCAGTCCGGAACGCCGCAGATCCGTTTCGAGTATCCTGATTATGACACCGGTGCCACATCGAAGGAGTACGATGCGCCGGTCACGATACACTATGAGCTGACAAAGAAGGATTTCGTTCCTGACACCTTGGGATCAGATCTGCTGGTGCCGGATGAGCCGGGTGGATCGCCGGGGATGGACGGTGAGGGAGGGACTGCGGTCATCGGCGTCATGAGCTGCAATGATGTGACGACCCGCGCGGATGGCAGTCAGGAATTTGTGCTGAGAAAGGATGACCTGAGCCGCCATGTCGTTGATCCTGGCTCCGAGGACGGATTTTACACCCTGGGATACTGGACGACGGACAGAGCCGGAAACGTGTCAGAAAAGCAGATCTATTATTACAAGATCGACTGCCATGCACCGACAGACCTGACGATGGAGCTGGCGGGGAGCGCATTTGAGGTAGGCAGGGCGGATACGGTCACCTACCGGGAATTTTACCGGGATGCAGTGTCGGGCAGCGCGGATGCGCAGTATGGCATCAGCGGCAAAGGATCCCTGGTGATCAGAAAAGCAAAGAAGATCGGTGAGTGGAAAGGCATGGAGCAGGACGGTATTGAGAGTGCGGATAACATCACGATATCCCCGAATACGCGGTGCTTTCTGTACATCAGGGCAGAGGACGCGGCCGGAAATATCACGGATGGCTGGACGGACGGCATCGTGGTGGACAATATGGCGCCCAATGAAGCGGCGGACGGCAGTCACAAAGAACTGTTCATACTGCCGCAGGGGGCGAACGAACATGGTTTTTCAACGATGACGTCACGGTCGATATCCGCATTAAGGACGCGCCGGAGGATGACAACTGCGCCGCACTGCGGTCGGTGACAGGATCCATCGGAAGAGATGGGGTGGACACGATCGCGGGACAGGAGCTCTTTTCTTTCACCGGGGATGCGCCGACGGAGGATGAGATCATTGCGGCGTCAGCTTTTGAGGGCACACAGCTGGTTGATGCAAAGGCAAACGAGAGCAATGAAGCTTATATAGAGGTCACGGCTTCCGACCGGTCGGGCAATACAGGAACGTCGACACAGTTTCTGAAGATCGACGTCACCAGACCGGAGATCGACATCCGCTTCGACAACAACGATGCGGTGAATGGCAGGTATTATCGTCAGGGAAGGACGGCGACGATCCACGTACATGAACTGAATTTTGACCCTGGCGCAGTGCGCGTATTGGTCACGAAGGACGGTCAGACATCAGAAGCGGTATTATCGGACTGGAAAAGCGACGGGAGCGAACACTATGCCGCGGTCGCATTGATGGAGGACGGCGAATACAGTATCACGGCAGACTGTGTGGATCTGGCGGACAATGCGTCGGATCCGGTGCACTCCGGGACATTTGTCATTGACCGCACCGTGCCGCAGATCGCCATTGCGCTGACTGCAGGGCAGGGGGAGCAGACAGCAGACCGGCAGTACTTCAACACAGGCGTCACGGCAGTGATCACCGTGACAGAGCGCAATTTTAACACGGAGGATCTTGTTCTGAACATGACGCCAGCGTTGGAAAAGGGCATCTGGAGCCACGACGGGGATGTCCATACACTGCGGGTTTCTTTTGGGCGTGATGATGTGTATCATATTGACTGCGTATGCACAGATCTGGCGGGCAATCTGGCGGATACAGCCGGGAGGGATTTTGTCATCGATACTGCGGCGCCTGTGATCCATATTGACGGGGTGGCGGATGGCTCTGCCAACAGCGGCGCGGTTCTGCCCGTGATCTCGGTGTCGGATCTGAATATCGAAGCGTCCGACATCGCAGTATCCGTGCGGACAGGCATCGGCGATCCTGTTGTGTGCGCTGTGGAGACAGCGCTTGCCGGGGGAGAGGACGGTGCGGAGTATCGTCTGACACTCACCGACATGACCGGGAAGGCGGATAATATCTATTACCTCACCGCGTCAGCCTGCGACCGCGCGGGAAACCAGGCGGAACTTACATATCGATTCTCCCTGAACAGAAATGGTTCCGCGTATGATCTGAGTGCGCTCGCCCATCTGATGGAGAGGCAGTACAACACATACGACGCACTGTGTGATATTCAGATCATGGAGATGAATATCGACACGGTCGACGAGTTTGAGCTCTATGTATCGCGCAATGGTGCGATCGGATACGAGGCTGAGTACACAAGGGAAAGATATGGTTCTGCGGACGCCGGCTATACATATGTATATCAGATAGCGAAAGAGAATTTCGCCGCGGAGGGAATCTACCGTCTGACGCTGTATTCCAGGGACAGGGCAGGAAACGAAGTCAACAGCGCGGCCAGCATACGCGGGGAGGAGATCCAGTTTGTCATTGACAATACGCCGCCCAGGGTGGTGATCGACGGTGTCGAATCCGGGAAGGTGTACGATGTCGAGGCACAGGAGGCTCGCATCGTCATAACAGATAATTTTAAGCTGGACGAGGCGGAGCTCACGCTGGTAAACAGACAGAATGAGGTGCTGGAGCGCTGGGACTACATGGAACTCTGCGGGGAGGATGAGGCGCTGAAGATCGTGATCGGGCAGCGCGATGAGCCGGTGTCCCTTCTGTACCGGGTGAAGGATGCCGCCGGAAATGAGATGCAGACCGTCCAGGGAGAACGCGCGGCACCTGCCGATTTTCTTGTCACGACGGACAGGTATGTGCAGCTGGTCAACGATCCGCCGCAGGGGTTCGCGAAACGCCTTATGCTCCTCATGGCGGGGATGTTCTGTGCGCTGGCGCTGTCAGCGGCAGCCCTGCATGTGAAAAGGGGTGGTAAAATATTGAAGTGAACAGTATTTCATGCTATACTATACAGGATGTATGGTGATACACAGATCCGGACGACGATATCGGATCAATCCACAAGAAAAGAGCATGGAATAGACTATGAAGAGATATGTGACAACATGGGGGAACGCGATCTCGATCGCGGACAGGAGACCGGAGAACTACGCAAAGGACCTGACACTGCGCTACCCCGTCCGTCCAATGTTTGACGGAGAACGATTCAAGATCACGCTGGATAATTTCTGCGGTACAGAGCCTGTGACGATCAGCTGTGTCTATGTGGCTGACAGCGCGGACGCGGCGCGCGGGATCATCCGGGAGACCAGCACACCGGTCACTTTTGACAATGGCAGCAGGAGCGTCACCATACCGGCGGGAGAGGCGGCAGTCAGTGACGGCATCCGCTTCCCTGTCAGACGCGGAAAAGACATCACCATCAGCCTGTATCTGGCGGAGTTTACCCAGATGCGCTCCGCAGTACTGATCACAGGGCCGCTGTCAAAAGGGTATTATGCGGTGGGGGATCATGCACAGAGCGGCATGCTCCCGCTGGATCTTACAAGGAATACGAACTGGTTTTATTTTTTGAGTAATGTGGAGATAGAGACCGGCTGCGCAAACCGGGCTGTCGTCTGCTACGGCGACAGCATTACCTCACAGGCGTGGCCGGACTACCTGACACTGCGGTTATTTCAGGAGGACATTGCGCATACTGCTATTGTGAGACGGGCGGCGAGCGGCACGAGGATCCTGCGGCAGTACGACAATATCACGTATGACTCCTACGGCTTAAAGGGAGCTGTCCGTTTTCCGAGGGAGGCGCGGGTGAGCGGGGCGGATACCATCATCATCCAGCATGGTATCAATGACATCATCCATCCGGTGGGCGTGGAGGTGAACCCGTTCCGTCCGTGGAGCGACCTGCCGACAGCTGATGAACTGATACAGGGATTGCGGTCGTATATCCGCCAGGCGCGGGAATACGGACTGGACGTGTATATCGGGACGCTGCTGCCGATATACGGCTGGCGCACCTACGAACCGTTTCGGGATGAGCTGCGCTGCGCGGTCAACGAGTGGATCCGCCGGACGACCGAGATCGACGGCTGTATCGATTTTGACAGAGCGCTGTGTGACAGTGAGAATCCGGCGGCTTTCGGACAGGGTTACGACAGCGGCGATCATCTGCACCCATCCGAGCGCGCCTATGAGCGGATGGCCGCGGAAGTACCGGAAATTTTGTTGAGACACAAGGAGAAATAAAAATGCCCACATTACTATTTATCAATGCGTGCGTGCGCGGCGGGGATTCGAGGACGCTGGCGCTTGCAGAGCATCTCCTGGAACGCATCAGGGAAGCAAACAGCAGGGATATGGCATTTCATATAGAAGAGATCAGGCTTTCGACGGAGAATCTGCTTCCGCTGAACTATGAGAGGCTCCAGAGGAGGGAGGAGCTGCTGGAGGCACGCCAGTTTCACGATACGATGTTTGACTATGCCAACGCTGTCGCACAGGCGGACATGCTCGTGATCGCGGCGCCTTACTGGGATATGTCCTTTCCATCTTCCCTGAAGATATTTTTTGAGGCGGCGAGTGTGGACGGGATCACGTTTACATACGCTGAGGACGGCACGCCCGTAGGACTCTGTGCCGCGGGGGATATGTACTATGTCACGACGAGCGGCGGCTATATCGGTGACTGCAATTTTGGTTTTGAGTATGCAAATGCCCTGTGCAGGCTTTACGGCGTGCAGAGTACGCACTTTGTCAGCGCGCAGGGACTGGATCTTGACGGGGCTGACGTGCAGGCGATCCTGGAGGAGGCCTGCAATGGGGAGATCCTGAATTTTTCGTGAGTCTTTCACGATGATGGAGGTGTGTCCTTGGAGGCGGGATTGAAAGAAGACAGGATGGCGGATCACAAAGGGATAGAGGCAGAAACACAGAAGAGGGAAAATGAGAACAGGAAGCAGCTGTTGGCGCAGAAGATATGGAGCCTGTCACGAGACAGACTTCTCATGAATCTGCGCTTTCTTGACGTGGCGCTCTCCAGTCTGGCATTTCAGGCAAGAGCAGGGATCGATAAGGTCTATTGTGATGTCAGTGCGCCGGGAGGCGCTGTGATCTGCTATGATCCCACAGCAGTGATCCGCCTTTACAGGAGGGCTCCTGCCAATGTGACGCGGCTGTATCTGCACATATTGCTGCATTGTATCTTTAGTCATTCGTACAAATATGACAGGGTGGAGCAGGAGCTCTGGGATGTGGCGGTGGATATGGCGGTGGAGAATGTGGCGCTGAATCTGAAAATAACAGGTCTTGAGACGGGAAGAGATGCGCAGCGCGGCGAAGTGCTGGCGCAGTGGAAGGAGCGAGCGGGAGCACTGACTGCGGAGCGGATCTACAGAAAACTGCGAGAGGACAGGCTGGGGGTCAGCGAGCTTCTGGAGCTTGGGAACCTGTTCAGGCGCGATGTGCATGAGGGCTGGGAACCCGCCGGGACGCTTGAGATCACCGAGGCGCAGTGGAAGAAGATCAGCGAGCGGATCAAGGCGGAGCTGAAGTCCTTCTCGGAGGACAAGTCCGACGACAGGAGCATTTTGCAGAATCTGGAGGAAGCGACCAGGGAGCACTATGACTACAGTGATTTTCTCAGGAAGTTCAGCGTGTCGGGGGAGGATATGCGGATCAACGACGACGAGTTTGATTACGTATATTACACGTATGGACTGTCTCTGTACGGCAATCTTCCGCTGGTGGAGCCGCTCGAGTACAAGGATGTCAACAAGATCAAGGAGTTTGTGGTGGCGATCGATACCTCCGGCTCCTGCCGCGGAGAGGTGGTTCAGGCATTTCTGAACAAGACATACAGTATATTGAAGAGCAGTGAGAATTTTTTCCGCAAGGTCAACATCCATATCATACAGTGCGACTCCGAGGTGCGGCGCGACACGAAGATAACAGATGATGAGGAGTTTGAGGCATTTATGAGGGAAGGACAGCTGGAAGGGTTTGGCTCGACGGATTTCAGGCCGGTCTTTGCGTATGTGGACAGGGCGATCGAGAGCGGGGAGTTTGAGAATCTCAGGGGACTGATCTATTTCACGGACGGTTATGGTGTATTTCCGGAGCACAAACCGGCTTACGATTATGACACGGCGTTTGTGTTCCTGGAGGATGACTATGAGAAGCCGGCCACGCCCCCGTGGGCGATCAAGCTGGTACTGCCCGTTGAAGATATCGAGAACAGCGGTATTGAGGACCGTGTGGAGAGGGAGGTATGAGTGCGTGAACATTAAGCAGGCAAAAGAGCATATCAGGAATTCTGTAAGGTTGTATTTAAAGAGGGATGAGTACGGAGAATACCGGATTCCGGTGGTGCGGCAGCGGCCGATCTTTCTGCTGGGATCTCCGGGGATCGGCAAGACTGCCATCATGGAGCAGATCGCGCAGGAGCTGGGCATCGCGCTGGTGAGCTACTCCATGACGCACCACACCAGACAGTCCGCGCTGGGACTTCCTTTCATCACACACAAAAACTACAAGGGGCTGGAATTTGACATCTCCGAGTATACCATGAGCGAGATCATCGCATCGATCTACGAGGTGATGGAGCAGTCGGGGATCGAGGAGGGCATCCTGTTTCTCGACGAGATCAACTGCGTGTCGGAGACGCTCGCGCCCTCCATGCTGCAGTTCCTCCAATACAAGGTCTTCGGGCGCCATAAGGTTCCGGACGGATGGGTGATCGTCACCGCCGGCAATCCGCCGGAGTACAACAAGTCCGTCCGGGAGTTCGACGTGGTGACGATGGACAGGATGAAGCTTGTCGAGGTGGAGGCGGACTATGCGACGTGGAAAGAGTATGCCCTGAGACAGGGGATCCACAATGCCGTGACCACCTACCTTGATATGAAAAAAAATGATTTCTACCGTGTGGAGACAACTGTCGGCGGAAAGTCCTACGTCACGGCAAGAGGCTGGGAGGACCTGTCAGCGACAATGCTCCTGTGTGAGGAGGAGGGACTCGCCGTGGATGAGACGCTGGTCGCGCAGTATCTCCACAATGACAGGATCGTGAAAGAGTTTACCGCGTATTATGAGCTGTACAATAAATACAAAAAGGACTACAAGGTCGAGGAGATCCTCGCAGGCACCAATTCCGCGCAGGTCGTGGAGCGGGCGCGGATCGCGAAGTTCGACGAGCGGCTGTCACTGCTTGGGATGCTGCTTGACAGGCTCGAGAGCGAGATGAAGGAAAATCTCGAGAGATCGGATTATCTCACGGATCTGATGAGACTTCTGAAGATCATAAGGACCCTGTGCGAAAAGGATGCGGAGAAAGGTGTGGAGGAGCAGATCGCGGAGCAGATCCAAAACAGGGAAAAGCTTCTGGCTTCCATGGCAAATGCGGGAACGCTCTCCGCTGAGGACAGGAGAAGGCACAGGGCAGTGATCCGGTTCCTTGAGACGGCCGCGAGGAAGCTCAGAGCCGGGAGCTATGACGAGGCGGCAGCGTTTGCCCTGATCAGGGAGGACTTTGACGCGGAGGTGGCCGGGATGAAGGAGGAGAACGGCAGGATCCAGGCAAGGCTCCACAATCTCTTTGCCTTCAGCGAGGTGGCGTTCATGGACGGAAACGAGGTGCTGGTGCTGGTGACGGAGCTCACAGTGAACGCTTACAGCGCGCGCTTTATCGGACTGTACGGGAGCGCGGATTACCAGAGACACAACGAGGATCTGATGCTGCACGAGCGGCAGGATGACATCATGAAGGAGATCGAGGCGTTAGAGCTATGAGTGTAGAAGAAAAAGTGATGGAGACCGGAGACGGCGGGCAGCTTGTGTACGTGCCCTGCAGGAAGGGCGTCGCGGTAAAGCGGTTTAGGGGGACCGCGGACAGGGTATATATTCCGGCAAAGATCGAGGGAAGACCGGTTGTAGAGATCGGGAAAAAGGCGTTTCTGAGCTGTAAGACACTCCGCTATATAGCAGTTCCCGACACGGTGGAGGAGATCGGGGACTGGGCCTTTGCACACGCGGAGCAGCTGTGCTCGGTCAGCCTTCCGCGCCATCCGATGAGCTGCGGGAAGGAGCTCTTTCTGGGCTGCGGCCGGTTAAACGAGATCGTGCTTGGCAGTTCACAGGCGGAGTGGGCGGAATATGCGCCGCTGGGGCTTTACCAGATGCTTGCGACGGCGGTGACTGTTTTCAGGGATTATTTTCTGCTCGACCCGCTGGATTTTGGAAACGATGCGTGGGTGAAGCGCTGGGATGAGAAACTGCTGGCGCTCGTGATGCTCGATGACCTGGATGGTTTTGAGGAGCTGTGGACGTGCGGCGAGGAGGACTATGAGGGAAAGGATTACGATATCCGGTCCTACCCCGTGGAAAAGCGCAAGATGAAGCTCCGCATCGTCTATTTCAGGCTGATGCACCCTTACCGGATCTCGGATGATATGTACAGGGCGCTCAGGGAATATCTGCGAAGCCATACGAAGGGGACAGACGCGCCGGAGGCGTGGGAACTCATTCTGGAGGAACATGCGGAGGAGCTGGAATATTATCAAGTGTTTGCGGACGCCGGCTGTATTACGGAGGACAATTTCGACAGTCTGCTGGAAGACATGAAGGACTGCGGCGCCGAGATCAGGGCGTACCTGCTGCGCTACAGGGAGGAGCACTTTGCCGCAAGGGATGCGTTTGCGGCGTTTGAACTGGATTGGTAGAAATAGAAAAAAGCGCCGTCACTGGCGCTTTTTTCACTTATTCTTATAGAGTTCCATGAGGTAGTCCATGACAGCATTCTGGATCTCTGCCTGTGCCAGATAGCCGTCGCCCTGCTTCTGCCGCATTTCTGCCGCGTATTCTTCACCGTAGGACTCCGCCAGTTCAGCGGCCGCGGCGTCCAGATCGATGGTGAGTCCTGCGTCCTCATAGATCGCCTGGTAGACCATCGCTGTCTTTGCCGTCTCCTTTGCCCGTCTCCGCAGGTCCTTTTCATAGGACAGCTCGTCGGTGATATCCCCTCCCATACTGTCCCACACATTCTCGGCGGCAGCCATCCCGTAGGCTGCATACATCTGGTTGTAGTAATCCAGCATGGATTCGTCATTGTACTTCGTGACAGCGCGGAGCTTTTTGAGATAGCCCGACGGATAGGATCTGACAGTCGAGTTCTCCATGATGTAGTCTGCCAGGTAGTCCTCCAGGTGCTGTTCATAGAAACGGTTCTCCACAGATGCGCGGTACTCCTCGACGGTGGACAGACCTTCTTCCGAGAAGTTCTCCGCGACAAAATCGTCTGTGAGCTCCGGCGTGACGGTGATGCTGTTGATGGTGACCGCAAAGCTCGCATCCTTTCCGGCAACCGTGTCGTCGTTGCGGTAATCCTCGGGGAATGTGGCCTCCACAGTGAGCTGCTCCCCGGGCTTGTGGCCGATCAGCTGCTGCTCGAAGTCGTCTATGAAGGAGCCCGAACCGATCGTCAGACGGTAACCTGCCCCGTTGCTGTTCCCGCCCTCGAATTCAACGCCGTCGATCGTGCCGACATAATCGATGTTGACGGTATCGCCGTCCTTGATCGCGAGCGTCTCGTCTGTGCTCTCCTCCTGGTGGGACTGCAGCGTGTAGCGGATGTCCTCCTCCACCTCCTCGCTGGTTGCGGCAACCTCCTCCGCAGGTACAGGGATGTTGGCGTAGTCGACCAGCGTGAGCGCATCCCTGACATTGACGCCCTCGATCTTTCCGTCAGCGGTCAGACCGGAGCTGAGATTGGAGTCCGCTGTCGTGCGCATCGCCGCCAGGTAGATATTTTTCCCGACAGCCGCCGCGATGAGTACGACGATCGCTGCCACTGCGGCGGCGCCGATGATCTTTGCGGTGCGCCTGTGGCGCTTTTCCAGGGCAACTTCTTTTTTGCGCTGTTCGCGCTTGGCTTTGCTCTTGCTGATGTCTGAAGCCTCTTTTTTATTATTGGTATCATTTTTATCTTCTTTGACAGTTACTTTATCTTTCTTAGCCATCTTGATAACCTATCCTTTCCGGTTGCTGTGTAAAAAACCTCATACTAATGTAACACATAATGCGGAAAAAAGAAAGAGTTTCATGAGAATTCATACATTTGCGTTTATCCTTGACAACACACAAATAAACAGATTATACTGTTATATATAATCGCGAGGAAGGAGCAGTGTATATGAATGTAGAAGATATCCCAATACCGGCTATGGCGGCGATCAGAGTCAGTAAAGAGGGAAAATCAGCGCTTTTTGAGACGACGATCATTCAGACCACCGATAATAAATATATATATACCATGCCTGTCAGAGTGGATAACAAGCTGGTAAATTTCGAGGCGAAAGGGTTGCTCAAGGAGATCAAGATCGAGTTCGCGCCGTTTGAGTTTTATGAGTGGAGGAATATATCCATCGTCCGGTTTGTCGAGGACGGGAAGAGCTATCTGAGGATCCGCACGACGACCCCCGGGATCAAGGCGCTGGCATGGCCGGAGAAGCCTGTGACAACGGCCAAGAAGAAGCGGGAGAATCTGATCAGTGAAGAGGCGCTCGAGGTGATGAATGCTGCGCAGGCGACGCAGTCAGAAGGAGATAGATCGTGAGAAGGGCAGTATTGACAGCAGTGGTGGTCAGCACGTTGATGGCCGGCGGCATAGGAGGATGCCAGGGCGACATGGCGGCACAGGCTCCGGAGGAGTACGTGGACAGTGTTGTCAGTGACATCAGGGCACAGGCGGCGGAGGAGCTGAAGAAGGCTTTCTCGAATGAAGTCAGTGAATTTTTTGGGAGTGATGACCTGTCAAAAATGCTCGGTGTGGACGGCACGCAGCAGGCAGAGCTTGAGGAGTCGGTCAGATCCTTCATCGATCAGTACAGCTCGGATGAGGAAAAGCTCAGTGAGGCGAAGGCGTCATTGGATGCGCTCCTTCAGAGCGCGGAGGGGCTCTCGCCGGAGGAGATACAGGACAGGATCGAGGGAATATTTGCAGATTAGTCATCAAACACAGGACCCGTGTGCTGCGGCATACGGGTTCTTTCTATGCGCACGGACGCGGAAAGGAAATATGCAGCTAAGGCTGCCCGCGTCCGGCGCGCGAGTAGGGGAAGATGGCTCTTCCCTACTCGATTGCGCAGACCCGTGCAGAGGAAGAATGCCGCTAAGGCGGCGCACGGGTCGCGCGCGAGTAGGGGGAAGAGGCCATTCCCCTACTCGATTGCACATGGGTACTTAGGAACTGTAGTATCATCTGGTTCGGTAACATAACGAGGAATATGGTAAACATAACTAAAAAGTTATGTAAATTTGCACAATTTGGAAAATAAGGATTGATTTATAAAAATACATATGCTACTATTGAGAAAAATGGCTTAGAGTAGAAAAAGGAGGGTCTGGACAAAAACTTTTTGTGGGTTATCCACAAAATTATGTAGATATGTGGATAACTTAACTGTTTACATAATATCATAAATAAGTTGGTTACGTTTCGGTGCCGGTATCCTTAGAGGGAGAATGGGACCGGGGAAGAAACTAATCATAGATCGCTTTGATTATCTCGGAGGCGTGTGCGTTCATGCCAAAGGCACCTTGACAACATTACTACTTAGTAATAAGGATTATGGGTATATAGAACTTGGAAGCTGCTCAGGGCAAAGCGGATCCAGACAGGGAACGCCGCTTACGGCCAGTCGGGAAAAACGTGGCAGTTTTAGAGAGGTAAACCTGTCACAAGGGGCGGATGAAAGTTGATATATAACATTGAAGAGGGTTGAAAGGGGAACACAGCATGTTAGTAGCGAAGAGAGAAGTGTCTGAGAGAATTGATATTTTAAACAAGAAACCAATGATCAGAAAGATTCAGGCCACAGGAGAGATGATAGCAGGTTTTCTGAACCCTGTGACCGGGGATTTCGAGGTAGCTATGGAGATCAACGATGAGAGAGATATTGACGAGTTTCTCGATGAATACGACCTGTCAGTCGTTATGATCTCAAAAATGTAAAGTTCATATCAAAATGATGTTAAAAGGTGTTAATCAAAGCAAAGGAGACGGGGGCAGAGAGGCTGTCCCCGTTTTCTGTACACAGTGGCACCCGGAGGAAGTATGGAGGAGCAGATCAATGAAGAGAAAAGATTTTTATATTCCATCGAAGGATGGCGTGCACAGGCTTCATGTCGTATTGTGGGAGCCGGAAGGTGAGGTCAGGGCGGTCTTGCAGATCTCACATGGAATGGTGGAGATGATCGACCGATATGAGGATTTTGCGCTGTTTTTGAACCGGTATGGCTATGCGGTGATCGGAAACGACCATCTGGGGCATGGGCTGACCGCGGGGAATGACGGCGATCTGGGATACTTCTGCCCGCGGAACATGAGTGCGACCGTCGTCGCAGACCTGCACCGCGTCACCAGATATGCCAGGAAAAAATATAAACACAAGCCGTATTTCCTGCTGGGACACAGCATGGGCTCCTTCATGGCGAGAAGATATCTGATGACGTACGGGATGGATCTGGACGGAGCCGTCATCTGCGGCACGGGAAGCCAGGGCTGGCTGGTACTGGCCGCGGGAACGATCGTGGCAGGCGGGATGCGCCTGCTGCTGGGGGATCGTTACCGTTCCCGGTTTCTTGAGATGAGCGCGTTCGGTGCGTATCAGAAACGCATCCCCGATCCGCGCACCAGAAGCGACTGGATGACGAGGGACACCGGGATCGTTGATTTCTGCAGGAACAATAAGTACTGCAGCTTTCTCTTCACAGTCAACGGTTACAGGACACTCTTCGAGGTGCTCGCCTTCATCCAGCAGAAGAAGAACATCGACAGGATCCCCGCGGAACTTCCCCTTTTCTTTATCGCAGGCGGCCAGGACCCGGTCGGACACTACGGCGCGGATGTGAGGAAGGTTGCATCCGGATACGAGAAGGCAGGCATCGGGGATGTCTCGCTGAAGATCTACGAGGAGGACAGGCACGAGGTCTTAAACGAGCTGGACAGGGACCAGGTGTACAGGGATGTGCTGTCATGGCTGGACGCGAAGGTTATGGATAAAGAATGATGCGGATGCGGGAACTCAGTGAAGATGAAAAGTACATGCGGGAGGCTGTCAGACAGGCAAAAAAGGCTTACGCGCTCGGTGAAGTGCCGATCGGATGCGTGATCGTGCACGACAAAAAGATCATAGGCCGGGGATACAACAGGCGCAACACGGACAAGAGTACGCTCTCCCACGCGGAACTCATCGCGATCAGAAAGGCAGGAAAGGTGATCGGCGACTGGCGGCTCGAGGAGTGCACGCTCTATGTCACATTGGAGCCCTGCCAGATGTGTGCCGGTGCGATCGTGCAGGCGCGCATTCCCCGTGTCGTGATGGCGTGCATGAACCCCAAGGCGGGGTGTGCGGGCTCGATCCTGAATATTCTCGACATGCCCCAGTTCAATCACCAGGTGGAGTCGGTGAGGGGGGTTATGGAGGATGAGTGCGCCCAGATGCTCAGGGACTTCTTTAAGGAGCTGCGCATCCGGAACAAGGCGGAGCGGGAAGCAAAAAAATTGGAGGAATAGTGGAGGTTTTGTATGGACGAGATAGCGGTGCTCATTCCCTGCTACAATGAGAGCAGGACGATCGAAAAGGTAGTCAGGGATTTCAGGAGAGCGCTTCCGAATGCGGTAATATATGTATATGACAACAATTCGAAGGACGGGACAGATGAGATCGCGCGCCGTGCAGGCGCTGTCGTGCGCTATGAGTATCAGCAGGGAAAGGGAAACGTGATCCGGCGGATGTTCCGGGAGATCGATGCGAAATGTTATGTGATGACGGACGGGGACGACACGTACCCCGCTGACGAGGCGGCAAAACTGTGCGAGGCCGTGCTCGAGAGAAATGCGGACATGGTGGTGGGGGACAGGCTCTCGTCGTCCTATTTCGAGGAGAACAAGCGGCCGTTCCACAATTTTGGAAATTCGCTCGTGCGCGGTGCGATCAACAGCATGTTCAAGAGCGATATCCGCGACATCATGACGGGCTACAGGGCTTTCAGCTATCAGTTCGTGAAGTCGTTTCCCGTGCTCTCCAAGGGATTTGAGATCGAGACAGAGATGAGCATCCACGCCATCGACAAAAATATGCGCGTGGAGAATGTCATCATCCAGTACAGGGACAGGCCGGAGGGGAGCGAGTCAAAGCTCAACACCTACTCGGACGGGTTCAAGGTGATCATGACGATCGTCAGACTGTATAAAAACTATAAGCCAATGGGATTTTTTTCATGGATCGCGGTGGCGCTTGCGTTGCTCTCCACCGCTTTTCTGGCGCCGGTGATGGGGGAGTATCTCGACACGGGACTCGTGGAGCGCTTTCCGACGCTGATCGTGTGCTGTTTTGTGTACATGGCGGCGATGCAGTCCTTCTTTGCAGGGCTGATGCTGTCCACCATGAAACAGAAGAACATGCAGGATTATGAGATGAACCTGATCCTGCTGAACAGGGAATACAAGAAACTGCTGGCAGTGTCCGGGGACGAGCCGGATGCCGCCAAACAGGATGAAAACAGGATGAGAAGATCAATATGAACATACCAATGAATTATGTCGCCTTTGACATAGAGACGACAGGGTTAAACCCCAAATATGACAAGATCATCGAGATCGGGGCTGTCAGGGTCAGGGACGGGGAGCCGGCAGATACATTCTCCACGTTCATCAATCCGGGAAAGAGCCTTCCGGAGCGGATCGTGGAACTGACAGGGATCCACGACGAGGACGTTGCAGGCGCGCCGTACATCGATGCGCTCCTGGAGCCGTTTCTGTCGTTTGTGGGCGATGATGTACTTCTGGGCCACAATATCTTATTTGACTATTCTTTTGTCAAAAAGGCGGCGGTGAACCAGAGGCTGACATTTGAGAAGCAGGGGATCGACACGCTTCGGATCGCCAGGAAATTCCTGAGTGATCTGGAGAGCAGGCAGCTCGGGTTTCTGTGTGACCGTTACCAGATCAGTCTGGATGCGCACAGGGCTCTGAATGACGCAGTCGCGGCACACAGGCTATATGGGATCCTGGCGCGTGAATACGGCGGTCAGGACAGCGGCATCTTTCAGCCGCAGCCGCTGGTCTACACAGTGAAAAAGGAGAGTCCGGCGACGCCCAGGCAGCTGGAGCTTCTGCAGAAGCTGACCGTGCAGTATCACCTGCAGTGCGATGGATTTGTGCTCTATCCGGTCGCGGGAGTGACGGATGAGTATGTTGACCTGGAAAGAGTGACAAAGAACGAAGCGAGCAGGCTCATCGACAGGCTGCTCGCAAATTTTCGACGATCGCATCCTTCATAAGAGAATGGATGCCCTGCGCCTGTGAGATCAGATGTTCTATTTTTTCGGACATGTTCATCTGCTGATAGAGCTCGGCGAGCAGATAATAGCTTTTGCTGACGTCAGTTCCGGTGGAGACGGCGAACTCGAGGACCCTGACGGCCAGATCGTCCTCCAGATTATCGTGCAGCAGCTCCGCAAGCTTTTGCAGGAGAGTGACCAGATTTGTGTAATGAAAATCATAGTCGCTTAATATAGTAATATTAGCAGTCCCGTACTTTAGTTTGAGATCCGTGTTGGTGTAGCCTGTGAGGTTCACGATCTGGCAGGCGGACAAGTCTTTTAGCTCATCAAGGCAGCTTTGAAGCTCTTCCGTCATGAGAGCGGGCTGCATGGAGAGCAGTTCCTCAGGGATCGTGATGTAATTAAGATCGTCAAGCGGCTTTTTTCGCGTGAAATTCGCCCGCTGTTCCCGGTCCCAGAATTCGCGGTCGATATCCTGCTCTTTGCGCCTGGCGTTGTGCAGGGCATAAGAAAATAGGAGACAAATAATGGGAAAGCTTGCAAAAATCAGTAAATTCATATATAATATCCTTTCGAAAAGGGGTGAACAGCCATGATGAATATGAACAATAAAAAAACTCAGCGCAAGATCGCTGCGGTCATAGCCGTTGTCCTGGTACTGGCTATGGTACTGCCAGTGGTTTTGAGTGTTTTCGGTGTCTAGCATATCATACCACATTATTCGGAACAATGCAAAATAAACGGTTAAATAGGAGTAGATATTTATGAAGAAGATGGAGAGATGCGTCGGATTTGCTGTGCTTGCCCTGCTGCTTTCGATCGTGTTTGCAGGCATGTTCAGGCTTAACGATGCTGTGGCGGCTTCGGATGACGGCGTGATCCTGGAGGGCGTGTACATGGGAGATATCAGCCTCGCAGGCATGACAGCGGATGAGGCAAAGGCTGCTGTCAGGGCGTTCGTCGAGGAACTGAAATCAAAACATGTCACCTTCGGCGCAGTGGGAGACCATTATGTGGGAGTCATGGCGGGGGATCTGGGTCTGAACTGGGTGAACGAGTCGGACATAGATGCAGCTGCGGCGCTGGGAAAAAAAGGAAATATCGTAAAGCGGTACAAGGCGATGGAGGACTTAAAGCATGGCAATAAGATTTATGACCTGAAGCTGTCGCTCGACAGGGATCTGATCAGAGCCGTGCTCGAGGAACAGTGCACGGAATATGATATCCCGCCGGTAAACAACACGATCACCAGGACGGACGGACAGTTCGTCATAGAGGAAGGGCAGACCGGACAGCGGGTAAATATCGAGGAATCGCTGAACAGGACATATGACTATATCACTGTGGGCTGGGATTATCAGGATGCTTCCATCAATCTGGCGATCGATGTGACCGAGCCGAAGGGAAGCGTTGAGGATCTGGAGAAGATGACGGATGTTCTCGGTACGTTTACGACGAGCTATTCCACCAGTAGTGCGGCGAGATGCAAGAATGTGGAGAACGGCTGCCGTCTGATCAACGGGACACTCCTGTATCCGGGCGACGAGTTTTCGACATATGATGCGATCAAGCCTTTTACGGAGGCGAACGGGTATTATCCGGCAGGCTCTTACCAGAACGGAAAGGTGGTAGACAGTCTTGGCGGCGGCATCTGCCAGGTGTCGACGACACTGTACAACGCGGTGCTGCTGTCGGAACTCGATGTGACTGAGAGAAACAACCATTCCATGATCATCGGTTACGTGAAGCCGTCGATGGACGCCGCGATCGCGGAGTCGGCGGGCAAGGATTTCCGATTTGTCAACAGCTGGGACAATCCGATCTATATAGAAGGGATCACGCAGAACAAGCAGATCACCTTTACGATCTACGGGATGGAGCAGCGGGATCCGGGGCGTGTCGTGCGCTATGAAAGTGAGACGCTCTCGACGACGCATCCGGATCATGAGATCATCACACCGGTCACGAACCAGGGTGTGGGGTACATCAGCGTGGAATCGGCACATGTCGGATATACGGCACAGCTTTGGAAGGTGGTCGAGGAGAATGGTGTCGAGGTGAGCCGTGAGGTGATCAACAAGAGCTCCTACAAGGTATCGCCGAGATCGGCGACGGTGGGTGTCAACACAGACAATCCCAACTACGCTGCGCGCATCAATGCGGCGGTGGCGTCGGGCAGCATCGATACCTGCAAGGCGGAGGCGGCAGCGATCAAGGCGGAGATGGCAGCGGCGGCAGAGCAGCAGGCAGCGATGACGGATGAGCAGCGGGCGGCAGCGGAGCAGCAGGCGGCGCTGGAAGCCTACTATCAGGCGCTTCAGCAGCAACAGCAGCAGCTGTTGTTAGAGCAGCAGGCGCAGGCACAGCAGCAGGCACAGCCGTAATGAGATACATTCTTACAAAGGGGATTTGTGATGAAGTGCGGAAAATTAACAGAGAGCATCTATGAGCGTTCCGTTATAAAAGTCATGAAGGCAAATTCAACTGAAAACAGAAAATTCTATGATGGCGCAGGACTGGGGGCAGACTGCGCCGTCTTGGCGGCTGGAACGCCTCCCGGCAGCGCGGGGGAGAGGTGCGAGGGCATCGTGTCCGGCCAGGCTCTGGCATCCGGCAGGGACAAGAAAGTGGTTGTGAGGGCGTACCTGGCTGCAGTGAACCAGATGATCGCGCGCAGCGTGAACGAGGGTGCGCTGGGACTGCACTATACATACGCGAATATCACGGTCGTGGTTCCGGCAAAAATGCGGGAGATCAGGGTGCGCGGCATGGTCGAGGAGGCGTCGGTCCAGGCGGAGGAGACCGGGATCCCGATCCTGAGCTGCAATGTCCAGGTGCTGCAGTCCGCCGCTGAGCCCGTTGCGGTCTGCGTGGTCAATGCGGGGCTGGAAGACCGGGAGGACAGCAATCTGGTCCTTCTGAAAAAACGGGCGCTCGTGGACGAGGATATCGTGATGACGAAGTGGCTGGGCATTGAGGGGACAGCAGTGATCGCACAGGGAAGCGCTGAGAGGCTGCGCGGGCGGTATCCGGCAGACCTGGTGGCGGAGGCAGCGGATCTTTACAGATATCTGTCAGTCGTTCCGGAGGCTGCTACCGCCGTTAAGTCCGGCGCAGATTATCTGTATGCGGCGCGCGAGGGCGGTGTGTTTGGAAGCCTTTGGGAGTTGGCAGCAGCAAATGGCGTTGGACTGGTCGCAGACTTAAAGCGCATACCTGTGAGGCAGGAGACGATAGAGGTATGTGAGTTTTTTGATTTGAACCCTTATGAACTGTCAGCGGGCGGAAGTCTGCTGATCGTGACTCCAAACGGCGGGGAGCTTGTGCAGAAGCTCGCCGAAGCGGGCGTTCCCGCGGCGGTGATCGGACGCACGACGCAGGGAAATGACCGCATCGTGCGCCACGGGGAAGAGTCGCGTTTTCTGGAACCTGCAAACGGGGACCAATTACACATATATCATCAAAAACAGGAAAGTGGAGGATCATATAATGAGAGAACAGATTTTATCGATCATAGAGAAGAACAGCAGGATTGACCTGCATGAGCTCGCAGTGATACTGGGCATGGAGGAGACCGACATCGTGAACGAGATGGAGCAGATGGAGAAGGAGGGGATCATCTGCGGATACCACACGCTGATCGACTGGGAGAAGACTTCTGTCGAGAAGGTCAGCGCACTGATCGAGGTGCGTGTGACGCCGCAGCGCGGCAAGGGATTTGACAGCATCGCAGAGCGCATCTACAAATATCCGGAGGTTCACGCAGTGTACCTGATCTCCGGCGGATATGACCTGCTGGTGAGCCTGGAGGGCAAGACGCTCAAGGAGGTATCCAACTTTGTGTCCGACAAGCTGTCTACACTTGACACGGTCATCAGCACGGCGACGCATTTTATCCTGAAAAAGTACAAGGACCACGGCACCGTGCTGGACAGGAAAGAGTCTGACGAAAGGATACAGGTGACACCATGAGAAATCCGTTATCAAAAACGATCGTGACGATCAAGCCTTCGGGTATCCGCAGATATTTTGACATTGTAAGTGAGATGAACGATCCCGACGTCATCTCGCTGGGCGTGGGAGAGCCGGACTTTGAGACGCCGTGGCATATCAGGGATGAGGGGATCTACTCGCTCGAGAAGGGACGCACTTTTTACACGGCAAACGCAGGCCTGCTGGAGCTGCGCGAGGAGATCAACAAATACCTGAACCGGCGTTTTGGCCTGAGCTATGACCCGAAGGACGGCATCCTGGTGACAGTCGGCGGTTCGGAGGCGATCGATATCGCACTCCGCGCCATGGTCGATCCCGGCGATGAGGTGATCATACCCCAGCCGAGCTATGTCTCCTATGAGCCCTGCGCGGTCCTTGCGGGCGCAAAGCCTGTGATCATCGAGCTGAAGAACGAGAACCAGTTCCGCCTGACAGCGGCGGAGCTGGAGGCAGCGATCACGGACAGGACAAAGGTGCTGATCCTGCCGTTCCCCAACAATCCGACAGGCGCGGTCATGGAGCGCAGGGATCTGGAGGAGATCGCGAAGGTGATCGAAAAGCATGACATCTTTGTGCTTTCCGATGAGATCTACTCAGAACTCTGCTATACGGAAAACCATGTCTCCATCGCCAACATTCCGGGTATGTGGGAGCGGACCGTTCTGATCAACGGTTTCTCGAAATCATACGCCATGACAGGATGGCGGCTCGGATATGCCTGCGGTCCGCAGGAGATCATCGAGCAGATGTACAAGATCCATCAGTTCTGCATCATGTGTGCGCCGACCACGTCACAGTACGCGGCGATCGATGCCCTGCGGAACGGTGATGCGGACGTGCAGATGATGCGGGAGTCCTACAATCAGAGGCGCCGCTATCTGGTCAATGCGTTCAAAGAGATGGGATTGGAGTGTTTTGAGCCGTTTGGTGCGTTCTATATGTTCCCATGTGTGAAGCAGTTTGGCATGACAAGCGACGAGTTTGCCACGAAGCTCCTGCATGAGGAGAAGCTTGCGGTCGTTCCCGGAAATGCCTTTGGGGACAGCGGGGAGGGATTTCTGCGCATCTCGTACGCGTACTCGCTCGAGAATCTCAAGAAGGCGATCGCAAGGCTGGAGCGCTTTGTCGGGCGGTTGAAATAATAATCATGAATATTGTATTGCATCAGCCGGAGATCCCGGCAAATACTGGAAACATAGGCAGGACCTGCGTGGCGACGGGGACGGTGCTCCACCTGATCGAGCCGCTCGGATTCCGGCTCACGGGCAGGGAACTGCGCAGGGCAGGCATGGATTACTGGGAGCACCTCGATGTGCGCCGCTACATGAATTTTGAGGAATTTGTGGAGAAGAATCTCGCGGATAACCCTGGCGCGAAGATCTGGATGGCGACGACCAAGGCAAGAAAGGTGTACACGCAGGCAGTATTCGGAAAGGACGACTTCATCATGTTTGGCAGGGAGAGTGCGGGGATTCCGGAGAAGATCCTGATGGATCATGAGGATACCTGCATCCGCATCCCGATGCTTTGCCAGATCCGGAGCCTGAATCTGGCAAACAGCGCCGCCATCGTACTCTATGAGGCGCTCAGACAGCAGGGCTTTGCAGGCATGCAGACGGAGGGGGCGCTGCACCATGGGGAGTGGCAGCGATCACATTTATTTTGATTCACTCTTAAGTTTTTCCGCAAACATTTCGATATATACTACAAGAGAACGGGCGTTATGATCCATACTGCCACAGTCTGATGTGGATCATGACAATGTTGGTGTTTACGGACGAGTGAACAGCAATGAATATGACAAGACAGGGAAAGAGCAGGGAATGTGTATGAATATTACGGTAGATACGCAGTATTCCGCCTCTGTACCAGTCGGCACCGAGTCAACGACAATCGCATACAGACCAGCCGCCCAGGGTACGGGAAATGTATCCAGGAGCGGTTACACACTGGACATCGCTGATAAAGTTATGGATAACGAAGCATACGGAGGTCATGGAATGACCGCTGAGGAGATTATGCAGCAGGCAGCTAATTCTAATGCTCAATCCAAGAAAGACTTTATGATAGTGATGTCCAGCTGCGTTTCAGGGGAAGATCTCCAGAAGATGCAGGAGGAGGGATTCACGCCGGGAAGTACCGATGTGGAGACGTATGTGACGATCGTAGACAGGATCAAGGTGACGCTGGCAAAGGCAGGAGTCGAAGTTGCAGGATACAATGACAATCTTGATCTGGACACGATAGAACAGATCGTGGGAAGCAGGACGGATGCGGGCGCACTCGTCAATGAGCTTGTGGGAAAGCTCTCGGATGCGCTGCAAAAAAGTGACATGCCTGTCACAAATGAAAATATCGCAGAGCTTGTGAGCGCCGTGATGGAGGCGTCGGGTGTGGGCGGGCTCTCTGAGGATGCCGTCAAGTATCTCGTCGTGAACGGGAAAGCGCCGACGATAGAGAATATCTACAAAGCGCAGTATTCCAGCGCTGCAGACATCCGTCAGTCCCAGGGCTATTACAGTGAGGGACAGGGAAGCTACGGGAGATATTATGCAAAGAAGGCGGACAGCATCAATTGGGACAATCTCGGGACACGCATCGATTCCGTCGTGAAAGAGGCGGGGCTCGACACGGATCCAACTGTCAGGGCGCAGGCGGTAGAAAATGCCAGGTGGCTCATAGCGTCCGGCATTGAGTTCAATGCAGAGAATCTCACGAAGGTCACGGAACTGAGAAATCTGCCGCTTCCGATGAGCCTGGATGACATTGCAGATCTGTGTGTCACAGCCATGGAAAACGGCAAGGCGCCGGGGAAAGCGGACATGAGAGGCGAGCGTTCTGTGGCAGAGCAGGCGCACGAGATCGTCGAACAGGTGGGGCAGATCTCCGATGAGGCAGTCCATGAGGCAGCCAGATCCGGGAAAGAGATGAACCTCAAAAATCTGGCAGAAGCGCAGGAGCAGATCGACGGACAGCGGACAACGGCAAGGCAGCCGGAACATAAGCGTGCCAGTGCGGCCGAGGCGGCTGGGACAAAACAGGCAGATACAGATATCGATACGCTGGAAATAAATGCAGATGATGCAGGTTCAGACGCCGTGGCATTAAAGGAAGTACAGGCGAGACGCCAGCTCGAGGAGATTCGTCTCATGATGACGGAGGAGGCGAACAGGCATCTCCTGAAGGCAGGGATCTCCATTGACACGACGGAGCTTTCCAGGCTCGTGGAGGCGCTCAGGGCGGCGGAGGAGCGCATCAATGCAGTCCTCTTTCAGGGAGAGAGCGCGGAGGAAAATACAGAGCGCGCATTATTATATGAAGAGACACTGACCAGGACAAAAGAACTGTCCGGAATGCCCGCAGCGGTGATCGGCAGGATCCTGTCAAAATTTTCACAGAGCACGCTGCTCCAGGTTCATGAGGCAGGCAGGGAGCTCCAGGATCAGCTGAACCAGCAGAGCGGCAAAAATACGGGGCAGAATCCGGATCAGCAGCAGAAGGCGTCGGCGGCGTACGAGACGCTGATGACGGAGCCGCGCAAGGATCTCGGCGACCGGATCAGCAAAGCGTTCCGGAACATCGAGGATATCCTCAGCGATCTGGGACTGGAGACGAGCGAGGCGAACAAGCGGGCGGTCAGGATCCTCGGATACAACCGCATGGAGATCAGTGAGCAGAACATCCATGCAGTCCGGGAAGCAGACAGCCAGGTGACCGGAGTGATCAGCAGGATGACGCCTGCAGCGACGCTCCAGATGATACGGGATCAGAAGAATCCGCTGGAGATGACGATGGAGGAGCTCGAGGCGTATCTGGACAGCAGGGACGCGGATCCCGCGCAGGATGCGGAGAAGTACTCGAAGTTCTTACAGCGGCTTGACAGGGCCCACGGGATCAATGCAGAGGAGCGGGAAGCGTATATCGGCATATACAGGATGTTCCGCCAGATCGAGAAGTCGGACGGCGCTGTGATCGGAAGCCTCGTGGCGACAGGCGCGCAGATGAATTTTAAGAATATGCTGTCGGCGGTGCGCACGGCGGCTGACAAAAATATGGATGTGCGCGTGGATGACGGATTCGGCGGTCTTGAGCAGCTCATCACCAGGGGCAAAGCGATCGATACGCAGATCAATGCAGGATATCACCAGTCGTCTGACAGACAGGATACAGATACAACAGCGCAGGAGCGGTACTATGCAAGGCTTTCGGGTGAGATCAACGATGAGCTCGCAGAGAGGACTGATCTCGCGCAGCTGAGATCGTCTGACATCACCGCGGAGACGACCGTGGAGGCGTTTGCGGACACTGTGAAGGCGGCAAGAGCGCCACAGGACAGTGAGCAGGCAGAACAGGAGAAGGCGGAGAGCCTCAAAAGCTTTCAGCAGGATATGCACGAGGTGGAGCAGATCGACGAGCAGATCATCGAGACGCTGATCGATTATGGTCAGAACATCAATATGGATAATGTTCTGGCGGCATCCACGCTGATCTGTGAGCGCGGATCCCTGTTCCGGCAGGTCATCAGCGGAAATACAGGAAACACTTCGGATACGGCGGATCCCGCCGATGAAGATACGGATACGGCGGACAGCGAGGTGCTGCGCCAGGCGGACAGTTTTATCGATGGCCTGAGCGACGCGAAGCAGGCAGGTGCGTCGTATCAGGAGATCATCAACGAGGCGAACAAGGCCGTCGAGCAGATGATCTACAACGGCGGCGCTGACAATACAAAGATCGATGTCAAAGCCGCGAAGGCATTATATAAAGGGCTTTCCCTTGCAGGAAACCTGGCGAGGGAAGAAAATTACGAGATTCCGATGAATATCAGGGGCGAGATCACATCGGTCAACCTGAAGATCTATCACAATGCAGCGCAGACTGGAAAGGTGGCAGTGACGCTGGACACACAGACGCTTGGAAAAGTGGCGGCTGAATTTGATGTCACCGGGGACCGGATATCGGGAATGATCGTGTATGAGAACCGTGCGCAGAAGACGGAGCTCACACAGCTGGAGGAAGCGGTAAAACAGGAGCTTGGAAAAGCGGGCGGCAGGAAGACCAGTATCAGCCTGGTACATACAAAATCTCTGGAGCTGAACCGATTTGGACAGGACAGGGATGCAGGGGGCGCGGCGAAGGAAGCAAAAGTTTCGACTGGCGAGTTGTATCAGACTGCCAAAGCATTTCTTACAGTGATAAGAAGCTGTTGAACAATATTCTGAAATATTTACGGCATTTCTGATCGGATTTATAAGATGGAAATGATGGGAAAGAGGAAAGTGCATGAGAGTTAATTACAATGTTTCATCCATAATAGCAAGAAATGCTATGAACAATAATGACAAGAGGGTGGCCGCATCAACCAAGAAGCTGTCGAGCGGATACAAGATCAACAGCGCTGCGGACAATGCAGCAGGGCTTGCCATTGCGAGGCGTATGAATGCCCAGATCAAGAGCCTGCAGGAGGCGAACCAGAGCGCCAATGACGGTCTGTCTGCCCTGAATACGGCGGACGGCGCCATGGCGGAGATCCACGACATCCTGCAGCGCATGAACGAGCTTGCGATCCAGTCCGCAAACGGCACAAATGCGGATTCGGACAGGACGATGATACAGACAGAGATCGACCAGCTGGTGAGCGAGATCGACCGGATCGCGAAAACGACGGAGTTCAACTCGCAGAATCTGCTGGACGGAAGTTTTGCGTTAAAGGCGTACACGAACATTGACAATGTCAAGGTGATGTCCCACACGGAGGGCGTTGCGACGGGGACATATGTGATCGGACAGCTGAAATATTGTCATTATGAGGATATGACGACGAGATATTCGACAGAGGAGACGAAGGAAAAGGATCCGGATGGAAAAGTGGTCGATATCAAGTATGAGCTGAAGGAAGAACAAAAGACGGAGAAAGAGCGGTATGAGGTCAACAATGAGAAGGATCTGCTGACGAGCAATCTCGTGACAAGCGCGTCGATCAGCATGTATGAGAAAAAGGCGGATGGAACGGGGATCGACCAGGTCAAGGCATTTCCCGATGGCTCCAAGGTCACGGTTGAGGACGGAAATATCGTCATCAAGGCACAGGGCGACTTTGAGATGAAGATCTCGGTGAATGACAGGGTGCCGATCCACAATGCGAGTGATAAACCGACAACTTCATCAATCTCTACTACGGCTGTCAATAAAAATCCCGGTGCGGTGGACAGCATTACTACCACATATAAGAACGAAGCGACCGGAGGCACAGTGGTTACCACGACATCCTTCAGTTCCGTGGAATGCTACAGAAACATTGCCGTGAAGGGCGATGACGGAAAACGGTATACTATCAGCGAACTGAACTTCTTTAAGAATGTGGATTCGGCGGGAGAAGAGCTGGCAGATCCCAAATTAGACATCTATACGGATTACAAAGGTGACAAGGGCAATAGTCTGAAGGACGATTTTGCAAAATATTTTAAGGAACAGAATCCTGGCTGTTCGGTTAGCATAGAGGGAGTTACGTGGGATGGGACCAATACTTTTACAGTAACATATCAGACAAAGGATGCGAAAACAGGGGTAGAGACAGATCACACTGCCGACTTTGAACTGTACAAGGACACCAACGAGTACGGTGCGGAGATGGCGACACAGAAAACGCTGGATGATTACCTCTACACGAAGACGATGACCACCCGCACAGAGTATACGATCGGAAGCAATCAACCGGATGACTGCCTCAAGATCGACGTGACCGGCATGGGTCCGATGATCGTGCAGGTCGGCGCCAATGCGGGACAGTACATGGAGCTGGAGATTCCGTCGATGAGTGCAGAGAATCTCGGCGTGGATAAGGTCGACCTCACCACGGAGGAATCCGCGCGCCTGGCGATCGACGACGTGAGCGATGCGATTGTTCAATTGTCGGCCATTCGTTCCAGGATCGGTGCGTACTCCAACCGTCTGGAGCACACGATCACCAATCTGGACACGACAGAGGAGAACATCACGGCGGCATATTCGCGCATCATGGACGTGGATATGGCCACGGAGATGACGGAATACTCGACCGTGCAGGTGCTGGTACAGGCGTCCACATCGATGCTCGCGCAGGCAAACGAGCGGCCGCAGCAGGTGTTACAGCTGTTACAGTAGATACTTTTTATATAAAGATCAGAGACAGAAAGGTCAGGTTATTGGTATGACAAAGGAAATGAAACAGATTTTCACGAGGCGGATCACACAGGCAAACCGCACACAGCTGGTGGTGATCCTGTATGATATGATCCTGACATATCTGAAGGATGCCGCAGCTGCCCAGGAGATCGGCTGCAGACAGGAATTCAAAAAGGATATGCAGTGTGCCAGAAACTGCATATCCGAACTGAGAGGCAGCCTTGATTTTCACTATGATCTGTCGAGGAATCTGTTTGCGATCTACGCGTTTGCAGACAGGGAGCTCGCGCATGATATGCAGGGTATCAGCGCGGAGCAGCTCACACAGATCATCGGTATGTTTCAGAAACTGCGGGACGCGTATCATACCATCAGCAGGGAGGATACGTCGCAGCCGCTGATGCAGAACGCACAGGATGTATATGCGGGATATACGTACAGCAGGACAGACGTCAATGAAAGCCTGTCTCGGTACGGCGCTGCGAGAGGATACTGCGTATAGGCCGCTGATCATTACGCGATCGGCTGCTGAACGAGCGGTTTGGCGTCGCAGAATTCGGGGGAATCCATATGATACTCCTCATAGAGCTGCATCTGTGCCGCCTGCTGCAGCAGAAAACGGTAACGCTTCAGCGCGGAATTGACTTCGTAGATATAACAGTCGATCAGGTCGGGATCGGTCACATTGTCGAAACCGGAATATGCGATCTCGAGGGCGCACTGCGTCTTGCGGATATCATCGAGCAGCATGTCGCGGGGAGTGCGGGGCTGGGGATCAGTATTTACGGCGGGGTTAAGTATACCTTTCAGACTGAAATATGTTTTCATAGGGATGTCCTTTCTCAACGATTTATATAAAACAGTATAGTCCGAAAAAAGGAAAAATATGCATGGTAATTTCATGTATATTTTTCTTTTTATGCGCAGACCCGTGCAAATGAAACATGCCGCTAAGGCGGCGCGGGTGCTATGTTAAAAATTTCGCAAAATTTCGTAATGTAAAAATCCACACAGAAACTGGGATAAAAATAGACAGGATCGCGCAGGAATTTTCCGGCCTGTTTGGGAAAGATCCACAATAAAAAAATAGTTGTGCCAGTTTTGACATTTCGAGTGGACATTTTTTCTGGATCATATATAATCAAAACAGTTCCGTCGCAGACAGTGCGCAGTCAGGATCTGTCAGTCAGACGGTTCGTCATTCACTGATTTCGGTGAAACATTCCAGTATTATCAGGAAAGGAAGCGTAAAGTATGGGAATCCTCATAGGTGTGTTTTGTGTTGCCGTTTTTATGGACTGGCAGTATTACAGGATACCAAATGCCTGTGTTCTCACAGGAGGTGCGGCGGGGCTGATCATGGCGAGCAGGTTCTATGCGGCGGCCGGATTTCTGGAAGCGGTCGGTATGGCGGCTGTGATCTTCCTGGCGTTTTATCCCTTTTATCTGATGGGAGCGCTGGGGGCGGGGGATGTCAAGCTCTTCATGATGATGGGCTGCTACGGTCCTTATATGGGGACGGGCGGGCTGATCCATTATCTGCTTGTCACGATGGGGATCGCGGCGGCGGTATCGCTTGCGAAGATGATCGTCTATCCGGAGAGCAGGGAGCGCCTGTTCTATCTGATGCGGTATCTCAGAAAAGCGGCAATGACAGGCGCGGTCGACGCATATCAGGTCGACAGGGCACAGAGACGGTGCGTGGTGCGGCTGTCGATCCCGGCATTCTTGAGCCTGATCCTGATGTGTGCCGGCGTGTATGCGTAGTGTCAGGAACTGCACAGGTTATTTTTGAACTGTTTCTTGGAACAGTGATGACAGGGCGGACAGAAAACAAGGGGGTAGAGATACATGAAGGTCAGACAGTTTGCGATCTGCGACAGTGACAGTGCATATCTGAAGATGCTGCAGGCGTATCTGCAGAAAAGGAATCCGGCAGATTTTGAGATCCTGATATTTGACACGGTGGACAGGGCACTGGAGGCCAGCCGGGAGGCTGCGTTTGAGATCCTGCTTGTCGGGGAAGGGATTTACGACACAAAGGTCACGGAGGTTCGCGCATCAAAGGTTTATATCTTGCAGGAGGACGGGTTAAAAGGGATCACGGGCTACAGCATGATCGCCAAATACCAGTCCATGGAGCGCATGATCGCACAGGTGCTCGAAGAGTTCGCGCTCGATGAGAGCTGCGGCAGTGTGGAAAGGCGCGGAAAGAATCGGACAAAGCTCTGCTGCTTTTATTCGCCGGACAGGCACAGGGGACAGAGTGCGGCGGCGCTCGGTGCGGCGCAGATCCTCGCGGAGGAAGGACACCAGGTCCTGTACCTGAATATGATGCCGTTCACGGGGTTTGAGGAGCTGCTGAGGACAGAGTATGATTCGGATGTGACAGATTTCATGTATTTTGTGCTGGGGCATTCGGACAAGCTGTTATATAAGCTCGACAGCCTCAAGCGCTGTATCCATGGCGTGGACTATCTGCCCCCGGCGCTGGACTACGCAGATCTGCTCTCCATAGGCAGGAAGGACTGGGAGACCGTGATGAATCTGCTGCTGTACACCAGTGATTATGCCTATATTGTGATGGATCTGTCGGAGACCTGCCAGGGATTCTATGATCTTCTGGAAAACAGCGATCAGGTGTATCTGCTCTCGGACAGCGCCAATGTGTACAGCCGGGCGATGCTGTCACACTTCAACCGCCTGCTGCGCGCGAGGGAGTGTGACAGGATCCTTGCACACACCGTGGATTTTGAGCTTCCGGCAGACTGGGAGAGACAGTGCGGAAATCTGGAAAATCTGGCGGCATCACCCGTCGGAATCTGCATGAAAGGGGTGCTGGGCAAAAGGTGAGCGGAGCGTGTGGATCAAAAAGATACGAGGAGTGCAGGCAGTATATCAGCGATCATGTCAGACAGCAGATCGATCTGTCGAGGGAGGTGGAGGATGATGAGATCCGGGAGATGATCGACGGACTGATCATACAGACAGGCAGGAAATATGCCCTGTCGCTGACACAGAGGCAGGAGCTGGGAAAGAGCGTGTTTCACTCCATAAGAAAGATGGATGTGCTTCAGGAGCTGGTGGACTGCGATGATGTGACAGAGATCATGGTGAACGGCACAGAGAATATATTTGTCGAGAAGGCAGGGCGCATCTATGAGTGGGACAAACACTTTGAGACAAAGGAAAAGCTGGAAAATGTGATACAGCAGATCGTGGCCAAATGCAACAGGGTCGTCAACGAGGCATCTCCGATCGCCGACGCACGGCTTGAAAACGGTTCGCGTGTGAACATCGTGCTGGCTCCGGTCGCCTTAAACGGGCCGGTCATCACGATACGGCGTTTTCCCGACCACCCGATCTCGATGGAGGATCTGATCAGCTATGGTTCGATCACGCGGCAGGCGGCTGATTTTCTGGAAAAGCTTGTCGTCGCAGGATACAACATCTTTATCAGCGGCGGAACAGGTTCCGGGAAAACGACTTTTCTCAATGCGCTGTCGCACTATATTCCCAGGACAGAGCGCATCATCACGATCGAGGATTCGGCGGAGCTGCAGCTGCAGGGGATCCCCAATCTGGTGCGCCTCGAGACGAGAAATGCCAACATGGACGGGGCGCGGGAGATCACGATACGTGACCTGATCAAGTCAAGCCTTCGCATGCGCCCGGATCGCGTCATCGTTGGCGAAGTGCGCGGCAGCGAGGCGATCGACATGCTGCAGGCCCTGAATACAGGGCACACATGATAAACAACTTACCAACACAACATGGGAAAGGCGGATTTATGAACTTGCTTACAGTTCGATAGACGATAAACAACTTACCGACATAACACAATCAACAATATTCCCTATATTTCAGTTTCACTATTCTGCTGAAAATGAGTATTATTCTAATAGGTCTCAAAGCAAGTATATAAATCAAAAGGAATTGAACATTACTGTTACAGTTTTACTAAAAATTGTATGAGAGAGGTGTTATATGTTTACAAATACAGAAAAAAGCTTGATAGATAAGAAATATTTTAAAATAGTCAGGGAAACGGAGGGATTTATAGAAGTAATTAGTAAGAATACCAAGCATTGTTGGATAATCCAAAAACGTCTTAACAAGGGTAAGAGAAAGATATATTTATACCATAAGCATTGTGAAAAAGCTGAATATTATCATCAACATAATAGAACTTTTACTGTAAGGCAGGCTATAGATGAAATAAAAGGGTATGATGGATATGTTCTAAGATATGTGGATTGACATAGTGGTGCTTGTATCTGGAAATGAAGTAGAGGGGGCATTTTTAAGACTTTGTAATCATGTAAATGGCTGTACTTTAGCCTTTACATGATTACGAAGTACACCAAGGGGTAGTAGGCCTATGTATGGCCTGCGTAGGGGGAAAGGTTCTTCCCCCTGTTGTAAATTACGAGGTAAGAAACATAAAAATCTGTAAGGAAATTTGCTGTATATAAAAAATAAGTAGATTGTATTAGAAACATGAATATGGTATGATTTCAGTAAATAAAATACAAATTTGCTATGTATAAGGAGAAAATTATGAAGTTGGATACAAAATATTTACAATGGACAAGAGAACCTGATCATTATACTATAACTGATGACAAGGTGGAAATTATCACACGGCCTCATACTGATTTATGGCAGAGAACATATTATCATTTTCGCAATGACAGTGCTCCTGTATTGCAAGCTTACATAGATGACCAATACTTTTCTTTTGTAGTTAAGACAGAGTTCGAAAGCAAACATCGTTATGATCAATGTGGTATCGTCATGTATATAGATAGCGAGAATTGGTTGAAAGCTTCAGTAGAGTATGAAAACGAAAAGATTCAGCGGTTAGGTAGTGTTGTAACCAATAATGGATATTCAGATTGGGCATCAACAGATGTAGATGCATCAATCAAATCAATGTGGTTCCGTTTTAGTCGTAGAGAAAGTGACTTCTGCATTGAAAACTCATTCGATGGTGTAAATTACAGTCAAATGCGGATTTGTCATATGTTTAGTTCATCAACAATTGTTCCACTTGGTATCTATGCTTGTAGTCCAGAAGATTCTTCGTTTAAGGCTGTATTTGCGAATATGGAAATTACTGATTGTAAATGGCTTGCCCATGATGGACAAAAACCTGATAAGGAAAAGTGAACTTGTAATATGTTAAAAATGCTAAAAAGACAATGTTTTTGTGCATAAGTTATTACTTGAATAGAGATATATGTTGGGAACAACGGATAAGTGATTTTTAATAAAGGGGTTCTTAAATACTTATGAAGTGGAAAAGTAAAATATTAAGTTTTCTAACTTATATAGATTTTAAATATTTTAGAACAAAAATTGGAATATGGATTTTCAGTGCATTAATTTCTATTGCTCCAATTGTCTATATGGGATTTAAGGAAGTAATAAAAAATGATCAAATTAATTTAAACTTGTCTGTAATATTATGTTCTATGTTAGGTAGTAC
>VSNO01000259.1 GCA_009774375.1 Lachnospiraceae bacterium | reverse complement strand
GAAAGAGAATGGAGTAGGCATTATCCCGTGTCTTGACAATAACACAGCATACTCCGTCGCGGCGGCGTCAAATATTCCGACAGAAAAATCGGAGAAATTTATCAGCCAGACGATTGAGAAGTTGCTTGATGGCATCGTACCCGATAAAAGGAGCAAGGAATACACGATCATTCTCCTCGCAACGCCGATCCAGGATATTGAGGAACGGAAACTCCGGCTGGCAGAGTTTTATTCAGGGTTGACGCCCTACGCGTCGTGGCAGACAAACTTTACTTATACGGAATCAGATGCAACGAATGCAATGGCGACTTTCGGTGTGAATGCAGGAGTGAGTGCAGGAGTCCAGAGAGGTCAGAACACGGCATCTACCAATACGGATGGGACGACAGATTCGACGGGAAAAACTGAAAGCGATACGGAAGGGGCGTCGCAGACAGACTCGGAGGGAAATTCTTCAACAGACTCAACGGGAAGCAGTGTGTCCGACGCGGAAGGGACTTCGCGTGGAACTTCGGAGGGAAATACGGTCTCGGACAGCATGACGCACACGGATGGATCGAATCGTTCTATGTCTAGTACGGAAGGGTCGAGTGATACTGTAGGGGGCGGTATAAATGCAGGTACAGGTGCAGGATTTAAACCATTTGGGGTAGGATTTGATGTAAATGCGGGTGCCAGCGTTGATTATCACCATGGCTGGAACAGAGGAGAGACAATAGGCACAGGAACCTCCATTTCTGACGCAGTTACCAATGGCACTGCACGTACCCTGACCGAAAATACAGGTCAATCCGCAACACACTCTGTAACCGAAAACATCAGTCAGGCGCTAACCAGCTCGACAGGAAGGGCGATCACGAATTCGGTCGGAAGAACCGTCGCAAACACCCTTGGGAGAGCAGTGACAAGATCAGTCGCAAATACAGTCGGTGCTTACAAAGGTGTGAATTTCGGTGGGAACTTTGGCGCAAATTTTGCCCGATCCTCCAATGTGACAGCCACAGTTGGCAAAAATGAAGGGATCACACAGTCTTTTACAAATTATACGATCAGGCATACGCTCGAGCTGCTCGAAGAGCAGATGAATCGTCTGGAGCAGAGTACTGCGCTTGGCATGTGGGATTTTGCTGCATATGTTCTGAGTGAAGACCAGAACGTGGCGAGCAACGTGACGCATTCTTATCTGGCACTTACACAGGGAGAGCAGTCCTATGCATCTCAGACATCTGTGAACCTGTGGCGCGGCGATATGGGGGAGAACAGCAGGGATGCAAAGGAAATCTGTACATATTTGAGGGAACTAAGACACCCGGTATTTGGACTCAATCCTGCACTGACGGCAGTAAATCCTACATTTAATGTGTATCCTTCCGTTGTGACGGCCACAACAAGTCTGTCGGGAAAAGAACTTGCATACTCACTAAACTTTCCACAGAAATCTGTGACAGGTTTTCCAGTGATCGAATGCGCGGAATTCGGAAGAAATATTATCACGTATGATCTGCAGGAAAAGTCGCAGGCGCGGCTGGATATCGGAAAGATCTTTCATATGAATCATGAGGAGAAAACTAATGTTTCGATATATAAAGAATCATTGTCTTCGCATACATTTGTGACAGGCAGTACAGGTTCCGGAAAAAGTAACACGGTGTATCAGATTTTGAATGAAGCAAATGAAAACGGTGTGAAATTCCTCGTTGTAGAACCTGCTAAGGGAGAGTATAAGTCCGTATTTGGCATGGAAAGCGATGTGAATGTATATGGGACAAATCCTGCACTTTCGCCGTTGCTGCGCATTGATCCATTTCGTTTTCCCGAGGGGATCCATGTATTCGAACATTTGGACCGTCTGGTTGAGATTTTCAATGTCTGCTGGCCGATGTACGCAGCGATGCCTGCTGTATTAAAAAATGCGATAGAGCAGTCATATGCGGACTGCGGATGGAATCTGACGGAGTCGTCAAATCCATTTGGCGATGATCTATATCCTACATTTGCTGATGTTGCCCGGAATATCAAGAGCATCATCGATTCCAGCGAATATGATACGGAAAATAAAGGGGCATACAAAGGTTCTCTTTTGACAAGACTGCAGTCATTGACAAATGGAATCAACAGACTGATCTTTACAACAGATGAGATATCACCGCAGGAATTATTTGACGAAAACGTTATTGTAGATCTCAGCAGAGTGGGATCTCATGAGACAAAATCTTTGATAATGGGAATGCTTGTTCTTAAATTGGGCGAATACAGAATGACATCTGCAAACGGCATGAACCGTCCGCTTCATCATCTGACTGTTTTGGAAGAAGCGCATAATTTACTAAAACGTTCTTCGGTCAATGCAGATTCCGAAAGCAGCAATCTGCTCGGTAAGAGTGTGGAAATGATCGCAAATGCGATCGCAGAAATGCGTACATACGGTGAAGGATTTGTGATCGTTGACCAGGCACCGGGGCTGTTGGATCTGGCGGTGATCAGAAACACCAACACGAAGATCATTATGCGCCTTCCAGACCAGAACGACAGGGAATTGGTGGGGAAGGCAGCTAATTTAAATGACAGTCAGATCATGGAGTTGGCAAAACTGCCTTGCGGCGTAGCGGCTGTCTATCAAAATGAGTGGATCGAACCTATTCTATGTAAAGTGGATCGATATGAAGTTCCACAGCAGATCTACAGATACGAGAGACCCAAAGAAGCATTGAAGGAAAATGACATAGACAAAAGAATACAGATTGCTTCGCTATTGAGTTATGGAACGAAGATTGACAATGAGATTGAATTACGAGAGACACGAAAAGAACTGGTCAAGCTGGGGATAAATGCATCATTGCAGGTAATGATCATGAAAATGCTCATAAATCCGCCAAAGGAACCACGTATGACAAAGCTGGCACCGATCATGAATGCGCTGTTTCCCAGCGTTGGTGATGCGGTGAAGAAGTCCCATATAGAGTCCCGGGATGCTTTGGAGTGGACACGAAGTGCAGAGGATGCGCTCCGTTCGCTTGGGGCAGCACAGATCGAAGATCTGGTTAGAAGAGATATCATTCAATGTGCCATGACATATTATTTTGTTATTGAATTGCACGATGTGAACCAACTGGAAGAGTGGCAAAAGAGAGGGGGAATCCGATGAGTTTAGAATCTTTTTCGGGTGGAATAACTGAAACAAAATCTGCACGTATGGATAATGAC
>VSNO01000258.1 GCA_009774375.1 Lachnospiraceae bacterium | reverse complement strand
CACTATCTTCCAGTTCCTCACTTTTTTATGCAATATAGCCTACAAAATATGCTAAAAAGCGCACTATTCCGCTTCATTTATCTACATTTTGACCAAAATTCATTTTCTGTTATTTTGTCCTGGCCGAATTTGTTTCCTGCGAAACAGAATCATTCTATATTTTCAATCTGCCAGTCAACCGGCTCGACTCCGTTCGCTTTCAGAAATTCATTTGCCTGACTGAAATGTCTGCATCCGAAAAAACCATTACTGGCAGACAGCGGACTCGGATGCGCTGCCTTCAGGATCAGATGCTTTGGATTGGTTAGCATCGGGATCTTGCGCTGTGCCGGTTTTCCCCACAGCATGTACACGATGGGTCTGTCCTGCGCGTTAACCGCCTGTATGATAGCATCTGTAAACTTCTCCCAGCCTTTCCCCTGATGGGAATTTGCCTGATGGGCGCGCACAGTGAGAACTGTATTGAGCAGCAGGACACCCTGGTCCGCCCACTTTTTCAGATAACCGTTATTGGGGATATAGCAGCCCAGATCCTCCCGCAGTTCTTTGTATATATTCTGCAGGGACGGCGGAAGCTTTGTCTGGCTTGGAAGTACTGAAAAGCTCAATCCATGCGCCTGATTTACATTGTGATAAGGATCCTGTCCCAGCAGGAGCACCTTCACCTTGTCAAGCGGCGTAAAATGCATCGCGTTAAAAATATCGTCTGCCTGGGGAAATACCACCACATTGTTGTATTCCTCCTTAACAAACTGATACAGTTCTTTATAATAAGGTTTGTGAAATTCCCCCTGCATTGCGTCCAGCCATTCACCTGTCAACATCGCCATAATCATTTCTCCTTTATATACCTGTCCTATGTCGTGCACATCACAATCGCACGGAAACACCCTGGTCTCTCAGATACTCTTTGACCTCTCTGATCTCCAGCTCTTTAAAGTGGAACAGCGAAGCTGCCAGCGCCGCGTCCGCCCGTCCCTTTGCAAAGGCATCATAAAAATGTTCCAGCTTTCCGGCACCGCCGGAAGCAATGACCGGTATGGATACATTTTCGGATACCGCCCTGGTGAGCTCGATATCATAACCATTTTTTGTCCCATCGCAGTCCATGCTCGTGAGCAGGATCTCCCCTGCGCCGAGTTTGTCTGCCCTGACTGCCCACTCTACCGCGTCGATCCCCATATCGATCCGACCGCCATTTTTATAAATATTCCAGCCGCTTCCATCCGAGCGTCTCTTCGCATCGATCGCGACCACCACACACTGGCTGCCAAACTTATCAGCTGCCTCCCTGATCAGTGACGGATTCATGATCGCTGCGCTGTTCACTGCGACCTTGTCAGCGCCCTCCCGAAGTATTGCCCTGAAATCATCCACCGTGCGGATGCCGCCGCCGACCGTAAAGGGGATAAACACCTTCTCAGCCACTCTGCGCACCATGTCCACCTTCGTGGCACGATTGTCCGACGAGGCTGTGATATCCAGAAAAACAACCTCATCCGCCCCCGCCCTGTCATAGGCCGCCGCGATCTCAACCGGATCACCCGCATCGACCAGATTGACAAAATTGACGCCTTTGACCACTCTGCCGTTGTTGACATCCAAACATGGAATAATCCTCTTTGTAATCATTCATTTCCTCCATCCGGGCATCCATACTTTTACAGCGCCACAAAATTCTTCAGGATCTGCAGCCCCACCTCAGAGCTTTTCTCTGGATGAAACTGGCATGCGAACACATTCTCTTTTTCTACAGAAGCATGAATATGTGCCGCATACTCGGTCGTCGCTGTCACGATCTGTGGATCCTCCGCCTGCAGATAATACGAGTGAACGAAATACACATAGGCATCCTCCTGAATGCCCCTGTACAGCCTGCCCTTATTGGGAAATTTCAGAGAGTTCCATCCGATCTGCGGCACCTTAAGCCCCATATCATCTGGTATTTTTGTGATCTTGCCCTTCAGTATCCCAAGACCTTTTACCCCCGGCGTCTCTTCGCTGGACTCAAACAACAGCTGCAGCCCCAGACAGATCCCGAGAAACGGCTTCTTTTGAACCGCCACTTCCCGGATGATCTCCTCCAGGCCATATCTCCTGATCTTTTCCATGGCATCCCCAAAAGCGCCCACGCCCGGCAGGATCACCTTGTCGGCATTCAGTATCTTTTCCCTGTCCCTTGTGATCACAGCCGTTTCGCCCAAAGCCATCAGTGCCTTTTCCACACTCTTTATATTTCCGGCATCATAATCGATTATCGCTATCATGTGTCCCTGCCTTTCGTTTAATTGCCCGCTATGACATCATTGAGCGCGATCGTGTAGGAAAGTGGATCCTGGTTGGCTATGATCGCTCTTGCCTGCGACTCATCAAGACCGTACTTTTCCGCAAGCGTGTTTAAAATATTTGTCTTGACCGCATCAACCTCCGACACCACACCATACTTTTCCGCATCCGCATTTACGCTGTCGTAAGCCGTGATCCCCCGCAGCAGCGCATCAAGCGCCTCCACTTCACGTCCCATTTTTATGTTGGTCTGGTAGGAGTCATACCATCGCTGCACTTTAAAGATCACTTCGCTTCTCGCCTTGATCAATCCTGCGGATTCGCTGTCGTCCAGCTCCATACCATATGTCGCCTCATACACTGTCTTATAATCGCCATCATAATATGCATTTTGCGCTGTCTGCAGAAATCCCTGTGTCGAGAGGATATTCGACGCCAGTACAATGGCGCCGCCCACCGAAACGCCAAAAGCGGCCGCAACAGCAAGCTTTTTTGGCGGTATCCGTTTCTTTGGCGCTTCCGCAGCAAGTTTTGCCTTCTTTGCCTCTTTCCTGGCAAGCTTCTCTTTCTTCTTCTGGGCAGCCGCTTCCTGCTTTGCCCTGTCTGCAGCCGCCTTCTCCTCAGCCTTAGCCTTTTTTGCCTCCTCCTTAGCGAGCTTTTGCTCTTCTTTTTTTGTCAAATTTTCCTGTTTCTTCGCCGCCTTCGCTTCCTTCTCGGCCGCAAGCTCCTCCTCCGTCGGTTCCGGCACATACTCCTCTGTCAACAGATTGAAAAATTTGCTCAGCTTACCCGGTTCTTTTGGCTTCTCTGCATCCGTGACCGCATCGTCCTTATTACTTTTCTTCTTTTTAGCCGCTTTCTTCTCCTTCTTCTTTGGCTCATCGTCAACCGGCTCAGGCGTGAGCTGGGAAAGCTCTGGAAGCGGAACTCCGTCATCATCGTCATCCGCACGTTTGATACCTGCATTGACTGACGCAGCCTCATCATCTGCCATCTGATGCAGCAGATCCATCATATCATCTTGTAT
>VSNO01000257.1 GCA_009774375.1 Lachnospiraceae bacterium | reverse complement strand
CGTTCTATCATCGAGGCTGCTTTTTACGGAAACAATGTAGTGAAGGTAAACACTTTAAAGGAAGCCTATGAGTTAGCGAAGAACTCACCGGGAACCATTGTTACCGATATGAAGATCAAGGATGGCGAAACATTTGGTCTCGAGAAGGACGCGCGCGTTTTGTTATTTAATGATGGCGCTGTGACAGGCCGTTACGCGGCAGCCCGCCGGATCAAAGGTGAGCCGGGCGTCGATGAGACAAAGCTCGACAAAGTAGTTATGGACGCTGTATATAAGACACGCTGGAAGACCATGTATCATGCAGAGTGCTTCGTAGGTCTTGATCCCGAGTTTATGGTGAAGGCACATCTCCTGATCCCTGAAGGGGAGGAGAATCTGCTCTACAACTGGATGATCAACTTCCAGTATATGTCTGACGAATATGTGAAAATGTACAAGAATTCCAAGCCTGTCGGTGATGGCAATGAGCCGGATATCTATATCTTCTCTGATCCCCAGTGGGCACCGGAGAAGGCGCCGGATGTTGATTTCAGCTGCCTGAGCGATCCTCTGACACTCTGCTATTTCGATACGAACCAGAACTGTGCAGCGATCCTTGGTATGAAATATTTCGGCGAGCACAAGAAAGGTACGCTGACAATGGCGTGGGCGCTCGCGAACAGAAATGGCTATGCTTCCTGCCACGGCGGACAGAAAGAATACTCTCTTGAGGGCGGTCAGAAGTTCGTCGCATCTGTATATGGACTGTCAGGATCAGGTAAGTCTACACTGACACATGCAAAGCATGGCGGAAAGTATGACGCATTTGGCGGTATCAAGGTCCTTCACGACGATGCGTTCATCATCAACACGGATACATGTGCATCCATCGCACTTGAGCCTACTTATTTCGACAAGACAGCGGATTATCCTACAGGCTGCCCTGACAATGAGTACTTACTGTCAGCACAGAACTGCTCTGCTACGATCGATGAGGACGGAAAGATCCAGCTCGTGACAGAGGATATCAGAAACGGTAACGGACGTGCGATCAAGTCCAAGCTGTGGTCTCCGAACCGCGTAGATAAGATCGATGCTCCTGTTAACGCGATCTTCTGGATCATGAAGGATCCGACGATCCCGCCAGTAGTAAAGCTGAAGGGCGCAGCGCTCGCATCAGTTATGGGCGCTACACTCGCGACAAAGACTTCCACAGCAGAGCGTGTTGCAGCAGGTACAGACCTGAACGCGCTCAGGATCGTTCCTTATGCAAACCCGTTCAGAACTTATCCGCTGGTCAATGACTATGAGAAGTTCAAGAAGCTGGTTGAGGAGAAGAACGTGGCATGCTACATCGTCAACACAGGCGATTTCATGGGTACAAAGGTAAAACCGGCTGATACACTGGGAATCCTGGAGACGATCGTTGAAGGAAAGGCAAACTTCGAGAAGTGGGGCAACTTCGATGATATCGAGATCATGTACGACTGGTCCGGCAAGACAAGCGATGCATTCAAGCCGGATATGAACAATGCGGAGTATGTTGCAGCGTTGAAGTCTGCTATGCAGAACCGTGTCGATGCAGTGGAAGGCTTCGCGACCAAGAAGGAAGGTTATGACAAGCTTCCTGACGAGGCACTCGCAGCATTGAAGAAGCTCGTTGAGCAGTGCTAAGGTTTCAAGATCTGTCATAGAGACCGTTCGATGAGATTTTGGGCGACACACGAAAGTGTGCCGCCCTTATATATTTAATATATTAAGGAACTGTTTTGAAACATACGCAAAATATTGTTGCAATATCTGAACTCATGTGATATACTATCTGAGTATGTTGTGAGTGCAACATACAGGTCAGCTGATACCCAGTGTCGGGATGCTCCGACCCAGACTTGGTATCGAGCGGTTACAATCGTTTAAAAAGATGGAGGATGTTACAATGATTTCTAAGGAAAAAAAGCAGGCGATCATCGCACAGTATGGCAGAAAGCCTGGCGACACTGGTTCACCCGAGGTACAGATCGCTATTCTGACAGCAAGGATTCAGGAGTTAACTGAGCATTTGAAGAACAATCAGAAGGATCATCATTCCAGACGTGGTCTTCTGAAGATGGTTGGTCAGAGACGTGGTCTGCTTGACTACTTGAAAGAGACTGACATCGAGGGATATCGTGCTCTGATCGAGAAGCTTGGTATCAGAAAGTAATTTTTGAATACTTATGCATTTGAAGGAGCGGAACTGTCCGCTCCTTTATGTACATGTAGCCATGCAGACCGGATCAATAGGGAAAGTTATGTACATGGAAACATGCAGATCAGACCAATGGGGAAGGCAGAATATCAGATAAGGATCGTGGATCAGAAGTTTTGGACCAGGAAAAGTTTTCAGATAAAAGTTTAGCTCGAGACCGCTGAAAAACGCATGAGGTTTCGTGTGTTTTTCAGTAGTTTCGACGGGCTTTGTCTGAGCAGGATTTTAGAAAAGGAGAATTGTATCGTATGGAATACACAACATTTAGTGAGAAAAAGGACAAGTCCTACAAGGCATACAGTATGGAGCTTGCAGGACGCACATTGACAGTTGACATTGGAAGGGTGGCAGCACAGGCAAACGGAGCGGCGCTGATGCACTATGGCGATACGACGGTGCTGTGTACAGCTACAGCGTCGGACAAGCCAAGAGACGGTATTGATTTCTTCCCGCTCTCTGTGGAGTATGAGGAGAAGCTCTACTCCGTCGGAAAGATCCCGGGAGGATTTAACAAGAGGGAAGGCAAGGCGAGTGAGAATGCGATCCTCACAAGCCGTGTGATCGACAGGCCGATGCGCCCGCTGTTTCCGAAGGATTACAGAAATGACGTTACCCTGAATAACATGGTCATGAGTGTGGATCCGGCGTGCCGCCCGGAGCTGGTGGCAATGATCGGTTCAGCGATCGTCACATCTATATCGGATATTCCGTTTGACGGACCGTGTGCGACGACGCAGATGGGACTGGTCGACGGCGAGTTCGTGGTCAATCCGAACCAGGAGCAGTGGAAAAACGGTGATCTGCAGCTGACAGTGGCTTCTACGAGCCAGAAAGTCATCATGATCGAGGCAGGTGCGAACGAAGTGCCGGAGGACAGGATGATCGAGGCGATCTACAAGTGTCATGAGATCAATCAGACGATCATCGCTTTCATCAACCAGATCGTGGCTGAGGTTGGCAGGACAAAGCATGAATATACAAGCTGCGCGATTCCTGAGGAGATGTTCGCAAGGATCAGGGAGATCGTGCCGCCAGAAGAGATGGAGGTTGCTGTATTTACAGATGAGAAGCAGGTAAGGGAAGAGAATATCCGCAAGATCACAGAGAAGCTCGAGGAGGCGTTTGCAGACAATGAGGAGTGGCTTGCGATCCTTGGTGAGGCGATCT
>VSNO01000256.1 GCA_009774375.1 Lachnospiraceae bacterium | reverse complement strand
ACGGGCACCCAGAGGAAGATTGTCAGCATGCGCTGACGGGTGCCCGGCGCGCGAGTAGGGGAAGAGGACTCTTCCCTACTCGATTGCGCAGACCCGTGCAGAGGAAATATGCCGCCAGTGCGGCGCACGGGTCGCGCGGGAGCAGGGAGAATATAAAATCTTCTCTGCTCGATTATATTGACAAGAACCTGCTGAAAAAGTAAGATTAGAATGTATTGTTGTCTGGGAAATAACCGCCAGTCCGGCTGGACCGCTCTGGCGTAAAGGAGCTGACATTTATGTATAGAAAAAGTACGATCTTACTGGTGGACGATGAGGAAATGATCAAGCGGAGGCTGAGAGATGTGATCGCGGATGATTATGAAGTGCTGGATGCGTCAAACGGGCAGGAGGCACTGGAGATCCTGGCGGCAAATATCGATAGAGTAGCGGTGATCGTGCTGGATCTCATCATGCCGGTCATGGACGGTTTTCAGTTCATGGACGAGTTTCGCAGGCATCAGGAGTATGACAATATTCCGGTGATCGTTGCCACATCCAACGAGGACTGGCACTCTGAGAAGAAATGTCTGGAAGCGGGCGTCTGGGATTTCGTCATGAAACCGTACAATCCGGTGCTTCTGCAGTTTCGGATCCGGAATGCGATCGACAAGAGCCGCATGATCATGACGGAGCGGGACGCTGTCACGGGGCTTTTTACAAGGTTCAAATTTTACCGGGAAGTGCGGCTGCTGCTGTCGGAGGAGAACGAGGAGACACTTGCGCTTGTGCGCTTTGACATAGACCGCTTTAAGATGATCAATAATTTTTACGGCGCCAGGGAGGGTGACAGGGTACTGCAGAGTGTCGCTTCAGAGCTGCGCAGGATCTCTATGGTTTTTGACAGGTTTGTCTATGGGCGGATGGAAAATGATGTCTTTGCGGTGTGCATGCCTTTCCGGGAGGAAAATATCGATCTGCTGGTGAATGCGATACAGATCAATCTGCGGAAAGTGAACAAGGACTACAATATCAAGCTGTCATGCGGGGTGTATGTCATCAATGATGACACGCTGGATGTGTCTGAGATGTACGACAGGGCGTATCTGGCGGCAAAGAGCTGTAAGGGGAAGTTTGTCCAGAGTATTGTGTACTACGATGAGAGCATGATCGAGGATATGCGCCAGGAGCAGTTTATCATCAATGAGGTGAACCGCGCGATCGACGAGGAACAGTTTGAAGTCTATCTGCAGCCAAAGATCAACCTGGCGACAGACTGTTCGTATGGGGCGGAGGCGCTGGTGCGCTGGAACCACCCGGATAAGGGAATGATGTCCCCGGGCGAGTTCATACCGGTCTATGAGCGCAACGGCATTATCGGCAGGCTGGACCAGTATATGTGGCGCCAGGTCTGTAAGCTGCTGCGCAGGTGGCTCGATGAGGGAAGGCATCCGAACCCGATCTCGGTGAACGTGTCGAGGGTGAACATATATAATCCGCGGCTGGTACAGATCCTCAAGAAGCTGATCACAGAGTATCAGATCCCGGCGGAACTGCTGAATCTGGAGCTGACAGAGAGCGCGTTTATGGAAGACCAGGACATGATCATGAGGACGATGAGCAGCCTCCGCCAGCTGGGGTTTAAGATCATGATGGATGATTTCGGAAGCGGTTATTCGTCGCTGAATGTCCTGAAGGATATGGAGGTCGATTATCTGAAGGTGGACATGAAATTCCTGCAGGATCAGGAGCTGAACGGGAAGGGTGAGAAGGTGCTGACCTCTGTGATCCGCATGGCGAAGTGGATGCATCTGCCGTCGATCGTCGAGGGTGTTGAGACACTTGAACAGGTGGATTTTCTCAAATGCATCGGCTGCGAGTACGCGCAGGGATACTACTATGCGAAGCCGATGTCAGTGGCTGATTATGAGGCGTTCATCGCAAAGGAGGAGGCGATGGGGGCGAAGGCCGGCACGGACGAGAACATCGCGATCATCAATGAACTGTGGAATACACGTTCGAACACCAGCAGGCTTTTTGATCTGCTCGAGACACCGATCGCAGTTTATGAGTACAGGCATGGGAAACTTGAATTGCTCAGAACAAATATTCGATACGACAGCGACATCGTGTTTGACAAGGATATCAGCGAGCAGGAATACGCCCGCAGGGTGCAGGCGGAGAGGGAACTTCTGAGTCAGGCTTTTGCAAAGATCGTGCGCGGGGACTTCTGTGGACCGATGGAATATGAGCTTGCGGCTGACATCTGGTACCGGATGACGGTGAAGGTCATCGGAAAGCGGGCGGACACCATGATCATGATGGTCACATTTTTTGAGATCAGTGAATATAGAATAAAGAGGGAGGCAGAATGGAAGTAAGGCGGATGTATGAGGAGATGGGGTTTGCAAAGCTCGATACGGACAGGGAGGTACGGACAGGCTTTCCCGAGGTGATCTACTGTGCGGGAAAGCCGGATGAGTATCTGGTGTCGATCTTTCGAAAGATGTATGAGAAATACGGTGAGGTTTTTGGAACGAGGGCGACTGAAATGCAGTATGAACTGGTGCGCAGGGAGCTTCCGCAGGTACAGTATGACCCGGTCTCAAGAATACTGAGGATAGAAAAGGACCCGGAGGAAAAGGCGGCGAAGCGGATCGGAAGGATCGCGGTCTGCACGGCAGGGACGGCAGATATCCCGGTAGCGGAGGAGGCGGCGCAGACCGCGGAATATTTTGGCAGCTATGTTGATCGGGTTTACGATGTGGGTGTGAGCGGCCTGCACCGTCTGCTGGCACATGCTGAGGTGATACAGGAGGCAAACTGTGTTGTGGCAGTGGCTGGAATGGAGGGCGCACTGGCGAGCGTGATCGGGGGACTGGTCAGCAATCCGGTCATAGCGGTACCGACTTCCATAGGGTACGGGGCGAGTATGCATGGCCTGTCCGCACTGCTGACGATGATCAATTCCTGTGCGAACGGTATCGCGGTAGTGAATATCGATAACGGGTATGGTGCAGGTTATATGGCGACACAGATCAACCGCCTTGCGCAGGGGCAGGATACAAAAGGGAACAGGAGAGATTCAGGGCAATGAGGAGAACACTATATTTGGAATGCTATTCTGGGATCAGCGGGGATATGACAGTCGGCGCCCTGCTGGATCTGGGGGCGGACAGAGAGGCAGTTGACAGGGCGGTCGACAGCATCAGGCCGTTTGTGCCGGGATTTGATGTCGCGGTGACGAGGGTGCGGAAGGCAGGCATTGACGCCTGCGACTTTCATGTGATACTGGACAGGGAACATGAAAATCATGACCATGATATGGAGTATCTGCATGGAGAAGGGCATCACCATGAGCATGGACATGGAGAAGGGCATCACCATGAGCATGAAGCGCACGGACATGGGGAAGGCCATCTAGATCACCATGAGGAGCATATCAAATATATAATAGACACAGCTGACGGTGGCGACGAATAGAGG
>VSNO01000255.1 GCA_009774375.1 Lachnospiraceae bacterium | reverse complement strand
CATTTCAGAAGAAGATTTTCGGACTGTATCACTTAATAGCTTAAACCAGTGTATAATCGGATCGGGATTTTAGGTTTCATTTGAACAGCACTGCAGCGCCCTTGCAAGCTTTCTGTCAATATTCTCGTTGGACACCGCCTCCTTCTCATAAGTGTACTGCTCCCCGATCAGATAGTCGATACCGCATTTGAGGGAATTTGATATCGTGAACAGTGCCGTCAGACTTGGATAAGAGCGCGCATTTTCAATGTTGCTGATATGGCTGGGATTGACGAGCAGATCATTTGCAAGCTGTTCCTGCGTGACGTGCATATCCTTCCTCCGTTCCCTGATCTTCTTTCCGAGCTGCTTATAATTGATCTCAGACATTCATGAACCTCCACTTTTATAATACATTGTTTGTTAACCGATATGTATTATTCTAGGAGAAGCAAAATTGATAAAACATTATGTATAAGAAATATTATATAGCTATAGCTAAAGTATCTGGAAGAATATGCCGATATATTTTTATATCATGGTCATAAAATCCTATGTCCCCCTGTTTATGCGCATCCGAATACCCCTGGATCATAAACAACATTTGATTTTCTGGCCATGATTGGCGCTGAATGACAAGGCTGCTGCATTACAGGAGGATCGTTTGATGGACATCTACGAAGTCGATAAACAGGAAGGGCGTTATCTTGCCAGAGAGCTGGAAAAGCTCCGCAGGAAACGTGACAAGGGCCGTGTCGTGGTGCGCTGCAGTCCTACCAACAATGACAGGATCAACCAGTTCCGAAAATCCTTCCTTCTGGAATACGGAATATCTGATATCTTTGAAAAAGCTCAGCAATATTATATCTCCATTGACAGCAGTTCCCTGACGCTCACACTGGTGTACGATATCTGCCATATCCATTACTACCTGCGCGAAAAGATCGACTGGAAGTTTGTGGAGCTTGAGATTGCCGACAGCACGCTCTGCAAGGACATGATGCCGACAAAGCCGACGGTCGCGGGCCGGGCAGAAGTTACCGCCTTTCACGTTCTGGTGAACCACTCCATCACTTACGGATTTCGCAATGCATTCCGCGGTCACTCAGACACGTTTCTCACCGATGTCTTTGAGCGGATCGCTGCCGCTGACGAATTAAAAAAAGCCGACTTCGGTCTGGAGGCCAAGGTCACTTCGCTGATCCTGAAAATGATATGACGCATCCAAAAAGGAAGACTGTACAAAGTCTTCCTTTTTAGCTGAGCAGCATGTGGACTCCCTGATTCATCTGATTGGCCTGGGAGAGCATAGACAGGCCTGCCTGCTGTAAGATATTCAGCAGGGAATTTCTGACCATTTCATCTGCCATATCAGTGTCCCGGATCCTGGATTCCGCATAGGTGAGATTCTCATCTGCATTGTAATTATTATTGTATGTATGCTCGAGCCTGTTCTGTATGGCTCCATAGTACGAACGCATCGAACTGACCGCCGCGATGGCATCGTCGACCAGCGAGAGCTCGGAAGGTTCATATTTCTCATGTACCGTACAGTTACGGACCGGTCTTGGTCCTGCCGCACTCTCGTCGTAGATATAGCGGCAGAATTCACGATCCTCAGTCACCGACTGCATGACTGCCGGCGCTGTCATGACCGTTTTCTTCTCACCATTCTCATATACGACATCAAACTGGGCCGGCTTGATGATCTTCGAATACGTAGCTGACGCCGTGTACACCTCTACCTTGGGTTCCGGCACCGCAGCCATCCACGCCGCAAGCCTCTTTTGATACGAATCGTCATCTTCCATCTCGATCTCAGAGATATAGGTGTCCACCCTGTAGTCGCCCAGCTTCAGCCAGTCCGCCGAGAGATATCCCGACCGGATCGAAATGCCGTCCCCGACTTCATCGCTCGCCTGGATCCAGACCGGATTTCCTTCCCATCTGTCGTAGTGCGTGTAGTATCCATCCAGCACTTCCGCCTCGTACGCATAGCTCACTGAACCGGAAGTCCGGATCAATGCCTCCACAGAACTGTCCGCCGATATCGAATCCTTATCCCTGTAGTCGTAGATATAGACGCTGTACGGATCTGTCCCGTCCATAAGGGCTCTGTCGTAATGCGTCGTCATGGCTCCGCCCAGCACATTGTACGTTGACTGTGCCAGGTCTGCTGCAACTGCCTTTGCCAGATCAGTCGTCCGCACCGCCTTGTCCGGATCAGCGTCATCCATTGCCATGACATCCGTAATGGCATCAAAATATCCTGCGTATTTTTTTCCGTTCCACAGAAAATCTTTTTGCGACAGGTTGATCTCTTTTTTCGCCACATAATAGGGCGCCTGGTCAAAAAACTCCAGATTGTCGAACCCTATAAAAGACCCGCTGAAACGGACAGCCTCCATATTGTGGCATGTACCGCACGGAAATGCCAGTTCCACGCCGACCAGGTCGCTGAGTCTGCTGTACAGCTCGCCCGCGTCTTTCAACCCGGCATACTCGGAGAAATCAATCTTTGCCGTGGCATTGTCGCTGAACGTTGCTGTCCATCCGGTATAATTGCCATTGCTGTCGAGATGCTTTGTGATATAATCATACAGCTCCTTTCCCGGCTGCATCAGTTCCGCATATGCCGCAGTGCCGGTATTCTTGATAAAATCTCCCGCCCACTGGTATCCGTCGGCTGTCGTTCCCTGATCATTTCCATAATATACCTTCGCATACGAACCATTGCTCAGTTTAAAGTCATGTTTCATGATCTGGGATGTGTCCTGCTGAAGCTTGCTCAGGTAACCTGGATGCGGCTCTATCTTCGGCTGGGTTCCCGGCTTTACCACCACGTCGTTGATCTTCAGCCATGCCGGTATATCCCTTACCGACGACTGGATCGCTTTTTCCATATGCGCCTCTGTGTGGTACACATCGCCCTGCACCCGCTGCCCGTTCCGGAATATATAGATCTCATTGAACTTTGTCGTCTCGAACACCCTGTCCAGCTCATCGATACACTCGCCGACTTCCTCCTGTATGATATGCCTGTCGTTTTTTGAATTTGTGCCATTGTATGCCTGGATGCTGAGTTCCCGCACGCGCTGGAGCATATCAGCCACCTCGTTCAGAGCCCCGTCTGCCACCTGGCAGAAGGAGATGCCGTCCTGCACATTCTCCATTCCCTTTTCCAGTCCCCTGATCTTCTTGCGCATTTTTTCCGATATGGAAAGGCCGGCTGCATCGTCGGCCGCCCTGTTGATCTTATAGCCCGATGTCAGTTTTTCAGCCGAACTCCCGATCCCTCTGCCGGTGATCCCCAGCATTCTGCCGGCATTCGAGGCACTCATATTGTGCTGTATTAACAAATTACCCTACCTCCTTGTAGTGTTGTCTGATGTCCCTATCACTTCTATTTGGTTCTTTTCTATGAATATTTTTCTATGGATACTTTTCTATGCCTCCATTTTATTTATCGGAAATAAAACGTAAAAACTTTAGTTGCAGCTAAATATTATTATATATTCTAAAGTTATAACTTTCCCTCTTAAT
>VSNO01000254.1 GCA_009774375.1 Lachnospiraceae bacterium | reverse complement strand
GTGTGTTATAACACATATATAACAAATAAAACAACAGCTTTTCAAAGCTGCCACATTAAATTATAGGAGGAATGAGTTATGTTATTACCAAGTTCAAATGTGATGAATAGTATTTTCGGAGAAAGTTTGTTTGATGATTTCTTTGAGGATTTTGCCCGCCCGATGCGAACAGCTTCCCGCTACAATACCTCTACAGGGATCATGCGGACAGATGTCAAGGAGACCGATAATGGCTATGAGCTGGATATCGATCTTCCGGGATGCAAGAAGGAGAATGTGAAGGCGGAGCTCAAGAACGGATATCTGACGATCAATGCCGAGACGAGCCAGAACAATGACCAGAAGGATGAGAACGGCAAATACATCCGCCGCGAGAGATATTACGGCACCTGCAGCAGAAGCTTCTATGTCGGAGAAGAGGTCACACAGGAGGATATCCGGGCGAAGTTTGAGGACGGCATCCTGAAAGTATGCGTGCCGAAGAAGGAGGCAAAGCCTGCGGTTGAGGAGAGCAGGTATATTCAGATCGAAGGGTGATCCCGTCTGACGATTTTACTGCAGACCCTTATCGAAAACAGGGCAGCGTGCGGTGAGACTTTATGTCTCGCCGCATGCTGCCCTGTTTTGCTGTTCACTTCGTTCCGGTTGACAATGTATTTCTTTTGGGGGATAATACAATTCATGAAACAGGGCCATATTCAGGGAAAGTATCTGGAGAATAAAAAGATATTTGAGCCGTACTATGGCTGCGGGAGAAAAGTTGAAATGAGAAAACAGGAGGAGATACAGAGATGAAAGAGTATGCGTTTTATGGATGGGAACAGGCGGATGCGCAGGCAGTGACAGACCGGTACAGAGGAATCAGGACACCGCTGGATCTGTACGATGCCCTGTCGCAGATCTGGTGTGCTGACACCTGTGCACCGAGGATGCGCGGTCAGTGGACACCGGAGAACAGGACGCTGGGACAGTGTTCTATCACCGCTTTTCTGGCGCAGGATATCTTTGGCGGAGAAGTGTACGGGATCCGCAGGCCGGATGGAAATTATCATTGTTATAACGTGGTCGGGGACTGTTGCTTTGACCTGACGAGCGAGCAGTTTGGGGATGAGGTCCTGGTATACGAGGGCAATCCCCGGCAGTCCAGGGAGACGCATTTTGCAAAGGAGGAGAAGCGTCTCAGATATGAGTATCTGAAGAAAAGGCTGGATATCTTACAAAAATGATGCAAATCTGATACAGTTATGATGCAATCCTGTTTTATAATGAAAGCGGTCAGAGATGATCCCGCAAGTGTGACACAATGAGAGCGGCAGTTCAGTAAAATGTGTATAGAAGGACAGGAGAAGTACAAAAGTGAAAGAACAAAGATGCAAAAAGACAGCCTGCATATCCTGTGCGGCTGTGATGGCGATACTTTTGGCAGGGTGCGGCAGTTCGGGCACACAGGAGACACTGCGAAATGAGGCAGAGCCGGTGACGATTATCAGTATGGACCTGGCGGATCTGTCACCGGATCCGTTTTCGGAGCAGGAAGGACCGGAAGCGGGTTCTCAGACAGCGGACCTGCAGGGTGATGAGAGCGCTGGCAGTGAGACGGACGGCAATGTGTCCGTAGACGCTGCGGCACAAAAACAACCTCCTGAAGGCTTTGAGCTGGTGCTGAACTCGGAGGACTGGGGACTTTCCTTTGGCGAACCCGGCACACAGCCAGCCGGGAATGCCTCTCCGGAAGATCTGGCATGGTATGATGCCTATTTTGTGGGCGATGCCAGCGAGAAGGTCATCTACCTGACTTTTGACTGTGGATACGAGAATGGAAACACGGAGCCGATTCTGGATGCGCTGAAAAAGCACAATGTCAGGGCGACATTTTTTGTCGTGGGGCATTTTCTGGAGACGGCGCCCGACATGGTGAAGCGCATGGTGGCAGAGGGGCACACGGTAGGCAATCATACCTATCATCATCCGGATATGTCAACGATCTCAGATCTGGAGGCTTTTCAGAAGGAACTGGATGATGTGGCAGACACTTTTGGTGAGATCACGGATACAGCCCTGTCCCCGTACTATCGTCCGCCTCAGGGCAAAGCCAACGCGGAGAATATCAGGATGGCACAGCAGTTGGGGTACCGCACGGTATTCTGGAGCCTGGCATATGTGGACTGGGATACAGAGAACCAGCCAGGCCGCGAAGCCGCTCTTGACAAGCTCACGTCGCGGATCCACCCGGGCGCGGTCGTGCTGCTGCACAACACGTCCCGGACGAACGGCGAGATCCTGGATGAGCTGCTGACAAAGTGGGAGGATATGGGATACCGTTTTGCACCGCTGTCTGATCTGGTCTCGTCAGATTGATAAAAAATAATGTAAGGCAACAACCCTCCCCCGGGCTTGTGCAAATAATTGGTCCGGGATATAATAAATTTCAGCGCTGTACTTGGGAACAGTATCGTGCTGAAATTTTTATGTTTGCGGGGAACTGCTTTGAGAGCTCCCAGAGTCGCTTTATGCCGGATATTGCGAGAAGATCGTGGATCGGATGCGCACAAATCTGCGGGCGCGCGTCGACTCAATTTGGGTGAATATGAGAAAAATCAACCGCTACAGCGGTGGCGTGGGAGATGACGAGAAGCTGTTGTCTTGAAGCAGTTGTTATGAAAAGGAGAGGGAAAGACAATGATGTGTGGCAGATCAAAGTCCTCTGTAGAGCAGACGTGTATGAGCGGAATTGTTTTGCGGGCAGTCATGTGCATAGCTGTGACGGGGATGCTTTCGGGCTGCGCTTCGCGCGGGCGCGCAGATGGCAGCCGGCAGGAGCCGCAGGAGCGTGACACCGTTATTGTGGCGATCACGGATGAGCCTGCCACGCTGGACCCTGTCCAGGGATGGGGGCATGGGAACACACCGCTGATCCAGAGCACGCTTATCAGATATGGCAGCGATATGCATTTTGAGGAGGACCTGGCTGTCGATTATCAGCTCGATGCGTCGGGGCTGGTGTGGACATTTACGCTGCGCGATGACGCGAAGTTTACGGACGGGGAGGCTGTCACCGCCGACGATGTCGTGTTTACCTTTGAGACGGCAAAAGCGGCGCAGGCTTCTGTCGACCTGACATTTGTGGAGAGAATCGAGGCAGTAAACGACACGACGGTCAAATTTGTCCTCTCCAGACCGACTTCCGTGTTTCTGAACACCGCCGCATCTGTAGGGATCATCCCGGAGCATGCATATGGAGCGGATTACGGGACGGCGCCTGTCGGTTCCGGTCCATGGAAATTTGTCCAGTGGAACCCGCAGGAGCAGCTGATCCTGGAGGCAAACGAGGATTACTACGGAACAATCCCTTTTATAAAAAAAGCGGCGATCGTTTTCATGACGGAGGATGCCGCGTTTGCCGCTGTTCAGGCCGGACAGGTCGATGTGGCATTGACGGCGGCGACGCTTGCGGATGCGAGGATCGACGGTTATCACGTTGCGCGCGTCCGCTCTGTTGACAACCGCGGTTTTACGCTGCCGATGCTTCCGGCGGAGGGAAATGTCACAGAG
>VSNO01000253.1 GCA_009774375.1 Lachnospiraceae bacterium | reverse complement strand
TGTTAAAAAGTATGGTGATATCGTCAGAAAGGAGCATCCGGCCCTGCCGGACAGTATATATCCGCATATGTTCAGAAATCTAAACTTAAATAAAATCCAAACTTTCTGCTGAGAATCCAATAAATAAGTCATTCTTCCCTCTTGAAAGTTTGGATTTTATTTTGCAGACATTATCTTTTTAGGCCACAGAAATCAACAAGTGATTCAGGATCCTTTTTCCATTTTTTCTCAGTCCCCTTTTCAGTTTCGCTTTCGAGGGTTACAAGAGCTTTTACTTTATCCTCCGTTGTGATATCCAAATATCTCATAGTTGTTTCAATCTGCTCATGGCCAAGGAGAAACTGGATCTCAACAATACTTAACCCATCTTCAATCCAATGTGAAGCTTTCGCATGCCTGAATAAATGTGCGTGTGCATTTAGAGGAACGTCTTTACAATGGACGTTTGCCTGTGCCGCATATGTTTTGATGCGTTTATCCAGTGCCGCTTCCGTCAGCTTTCCATGCCCGCTGACCCTGCTTGGGAAAAGCAGGGCATCGGTGCCGCCGGTCTGCCCATATGTCTCTTTTATATATGCCTGCAGCAATGCCACAGCCCGTGGAAGCAGGTAGGCTGTCCGGATCTTTTTCCCTTTCCCATGCAGGCTGAGGTAGGGTTTGGCTGCTTCAAGGTGGATATCATCCAGTTTTATGGAGCGGATCTCGTCAAGCCTTGCTGCCGTTGCGTATAACAATGTCAAAAATACCAGGTCCCGCCGGCCGATCCTGGTGCTGGTATCAGGTGCAGACAGCATGGCAGCGACTGCATCCCTTGTCAGTCCGGATACTTTCTTTTTGGGACACTTCTGGCGCTTGATCCTTTTGGAGTCCTGATACAGGTAAGCCATACCGATGTCTTTCTCTGCAAGGTATTCAAGGAACCTGCGGAAAGAGGCGAGGCGGTTGTTGCATGTGTCCGGCGAATTCTTCCGGGTATCTTTGAGCCATACAATCCACTTTTCAATCCATTCCTTCTCCAGGTGAAGGCGGCTAAGGGCTTCTGGGGAGACACCGTTTTCCTGCAGGAACTGGAAGTAAAGGACAAGGGCATCTTTGTATCCTTTTAGCGTGTGCTCACTGCCAGTAAGGAACTGGGGCGCGTAATCACACAGGAATTCGGAGATCCTTCTCGCAATCACGGGGGCATCGTCAGTCTTCTTCATCCCATACCTCCGGCACAATCTCATTGAATCCATCTTCTGTCTTCGCCTGTATTTTATCCGCAAGGCGCGGGGTGACCGAATAATAGTACAAAGTCGATTGGATATGGCGGTGCCCCATGGATTTCGAAAGGCAGTGGAGCTTTTCACTGAATGTAAAACTATCGTCTTCCCATGAATTTATATTCTCAACAGCATAGTGATGCCTTACATCATATGGGACGATTCCTTTGGCTGTACCATTTGCTGATTCCCAGATTTTTTTGAAATTGTCGTTTACCCAGTCCCTCCCATAACATGCGCCTTTCAGCGATTCGAAAAAATAGGTGCGTCCCGGCTGGATTTTATCTACGGCTTCATCATACCGGATAAGGAGTTCGGTCATCGTGTCATGGAGTGCGACATAATGCTGGTCATATCCTTTGGATTTGCGGACATTCACCACGCCGTGCTCCAAATCAACATCCTCCCGCTTCAGATATCTGGCTTCCGTGGTCCTCATGCCGCTGCTGTACAGGAGCCTGAAGAATACAGGGCACTGAAGTTTGCGGATTACGGAGGCCGGCCTTCCTTTATAAGGGACTATGTTGTCGCACGCCTCGAAAAAGCGGGCCAGTTCCTCTTCTGTAAATGCATGCGGTATATATTGGCGCTTTTCCAGTTTCGGAGGCTTCGGAACAGCAATCCCTGTCATGCCGCGGTCGCAAAGATATTTAACGAATTCCCTGACGATCAACGTCCTGATATAGCAGGAGCTGCCTGTCTCCGTATCCCGCTGGGTGCACCAGGCATCAATCATTTCCTGTGTAAGGACTCTGCTGTCTGCGAAATGGTCTGCACAATACCGGTCAAAATATTTCAGGTTCTGTGCACTGGCATGTTCATTCCATGTGCCGGATGCTTTCCGGTAGCTGACAAAGTTTTCAATCTCCCGGGCGAAACCCGAACGGTAGTCGCTCATATATCAAACACCCCCCTCTCTAATGGGGAATTTTTTAATACTTAACGCGCATTCCCGAAGGTGTCTGATATCTGCCGACGTATAATGGTCCAGCGAAGACGGGTCCTCATGCCCAAGTACGGCACTCGCTACCGGGCGGGGAACTCCGTTCCCTACAAATGTTGTTGCGGCGTTATAACGGAAAAGATGGGTGCCCCGCCGGTCCCCGTCTCCACACCTTATTCCTGCGGCGTCGTATATTTTAGATGCGATGTGCCAGAGTGCGCCCGGCGATATCGGATCATGCGGACGGTTTACACCAAGGAATATATGGCTGTCACTGCTTTCCGGTCTTTCTGATCTGATGTAATCGTAGATGGCATTCCCGATGACTGCTGTAAGCGGCAGAACCAGCGGGACATCAGTTTTGTTCTGGACAATGCGGATTTCATCCGCTTCCCAGTCTATTGCATCCATGGTAAGGCTGGCAATATCGCACGGTCTCAGTCCGGTAAAAAACAAAAGCGCAGCAATTGCTTTATTGCGCAGCGACAAGCTGTTCGGACAGCCATCAGAGAAAACCGTATGGAGACTTTCGTTCTCTTCAGGCTGCAGATATGGGATAGTTTTCCTTCTTGGCCTTATACACGGCAGATATGCCAGTATCCTTTTGGCATCTTCCTGATATTTTCCAAGATCTTCCTGAAATACCTCGGACACCTGCTTTTTGTACCCGTTTGACAATGCTGCATTTCCTGACCCATCTGTAAAAAAAGACATTGCAGCACATTCGTCAATCTCTGACAGGCTGCACAGCCCCCGTTCCTGCATGAAACGCAGGAAACAAGCCCCGGCAGATGCATTTCCCTTGATTGTATTCGGCTTCAGGCCGCGTACCGAAGCAGCATCTTTATAGCAGTCTACAACATCCTTATACTCAGGATTAAGATGGTAGTAAGCACCGTATTTTACCAGCGGTTCCTTACGCCTGTAATCCGGATAAATCCCATCGACGTCAAACCGTTTGAGGATGCCGTATTCCAACCGGTAACGACGCCGCATCTCCGAAGAATTGGTCTGTTTCTCGCGTATAGCGCATGCTGTCTCATACGAATCAGCCAAACATCCATTCTTTCCCAGCCAGTTGATCTCTGTTTTCAGCAGGAGAATATAGTGTTTTGAATAACTATTTTCCTCCATGTGTTTTATGAGCTTACCGTAATTCAATAAAAGATTTTCAAAGCTCATTTCTCATCACCTCCTGCCCTAAATCATACAAGACATCGGTGGTGGTTAAAAATAAAATCCAAACTTTCAGGTAGGAGGAACGGCTAATTCGCTGGCTTTCCAGAGAAAAGTTTGGATTTTATCTAAGTTTGGATTTCGAAACATATGCGGAGTAATATGCTGACTGATACCGGCAA
>VSNO01000252.1 GCA_009774375.1 Lachnospiraceae bacterium | reverse complement strand
ATAATGGCTATACGGTGGTATTCACGGCAAGTGGAGAAACGAAGAAAAACTATGAAACAATCACAGATACGACCCAAAAGGTGTCAGTCAAAGTAGAGAAAACGGTTCCGGCAGTCAGCATCACGGCAGCAGTCTCCGGCAGCAAAGACGACCGGCAGTCAGCGATTACCGTGAACGTGGCAAAGGCAGGCGCAGGCGCTTTCCCCACAGGGACGGTAACCTTCATAGACTGCACGGGCAGTACGGAAGTGGAGATAGGGGCAGCCACGTTAAGTAATGGCACAGCCTCTTACACATGGGATGGGCTTCTGGATAAAACGTATACCATAAAGGCGGTTTATGCAGGCGACAGCAATTATAAGGAAGCTGTAAGCCGGGAGTTTACCTTTGATGCGGCGAAGCAGAACCAGCAGGATTTCGCCCTGGATGCAATCGGGGCAAAGATCTATGGCGATGCTGCTGTCACCCTTAAGACCACCGGAGGAAACGGCAGCGGCGCGGTCAGGTATGAAAGCTCTGATGAGGATGTGATCCGCATAGAGGACGGCAGGGCAGTCATTGTGGGGGCAGGCACAGCCACCATCACCGCCATAAAAGAGGGGGATGACAAATACAACGAGGCTTCCGCAAGCAGGAATGTCACGGTTGCGAAGAAGGCGCTCACGGTGAGGGCTGACAGCAAGACGGTTGTGAGGGGGAATCCCATGCCTGCATTCACTTACCGGGCGGACGGCCTGGTGAACGGCGATACCTTTACGACAGCCCCTTCCATAACAGCCAATGTACAGAATACGGATACCCTCGGAAAATATGATATTGCGATAAACGGCGGCACACTGCGAAACAGCGAAAGCTATCATATCACTTATGTGAACGGCACATTGAAGATCGTGGAATGCTTTTATACCGTCACCGTGACGGATGGCACGGGCGGCGGCGAATATGCCGAGGGGGACACCGTGACGGTCACGGCAAATGACAGAAGCGGCTATACCTTTACCGGCTGGAGCAGCGAAGACGGCGTTGGTTTTGCCGACAGCAAAGCAAAGACCACAACCTTTACCATGCCCGCAAAATCAGTGACCGTAAAGGCGAACTACACCCGCAACAGCAGCGGCGGAAACAATGGCGGCGGTTCGGGTGATGGTGGAAATTCGGGCGGTTCCGGTAATAATGGTGGCGGAAATTCCGGGGACAATGAAAATAACGGCGGACAGGGCAGCGGCGGAGGTGACAGTACAAATCCGGGCAATGGAAGCAATACGCCGCAGATACCCGTGATCCCGCCAGCAGATAATACAAATCCAGGTAACGAAGCCACACCGGGAACAGGGACAACGCCCGTAAATCCGGGAACCGGAAATACAGTAAGGCCGGGAACTACTCCGGGCAGCGGCAGCGTGGGGACACCCGCACAGGGGACAAAACAGCCATTCATCAAGGGAGCGGACGGCAAGATTGGCTGGGAGGTCATCCGCGCCGAGGAAGAAAACGCAGAGGAAGGCAGCGTTATCAACGTGGATATGAACGGTTCCACCGTGGTTCCGGGAGATATATTTGACAGCATTAAGGGAAAGGACATCACCATCACCTTCGACATGGGCAGCGGCATCCTCTGGAGCGTGGACGGGAAGAACATCACCACCGACAAGGCGGGCGACATTGATTTTTCCGTAAAGACGGGCGTAAAGACTGTGCCGGTTGATATTATTAACAATGTCACCGGGGAGAATTACAGCATCCAGATCAGCCTCGCCTATGAAGGGGAGTTCGGCTTTACGGCGGTACTTTCCATAAATCTTGGCAAAGAGAACGCCGGATACACGGCAAGCCTGTATTATTACAATGAAAGCACAGGAGAGCTTGAATTTATCTGTAAAGACCAGATTGCAGAGGACGGCACAGTGTCCCTTGCATTCACCCATGCGTCGGATTATGTAATCATGATTGGTATAGAAGCTATGGACGGAAAGGAAGGAGTGGATGATACATCAGAGACGCCAAGGGCTGGTGATGATAGTATCATAGCGGATGTAAAGGAAAATGATGAGGCTACATGGATTTATAAGCTGGTCATTGCAGTTGGAACCATTGTAGTTGTGGCGGGATTCGGGATAATCTTTATCTGGAAAAAGAAAAAAGAAGAACAGTAATCACTGTCTGATTTTATTTCATGGAGGTAATTATGGAGCAATTAGAGAAATTAACAGCTGAACAGAAAAAAATATATGAATGCCTTATGGTGTATGATTCAGTAATGACCAGCTGGATTGATGCAGAAGAGGAAAACAGGGTAAAATTCAGAAATAACCCATTAAAGGCGTTCCTATGCGCAACGGGCATGGGCAAAGAGGAATTTCAGGCTATGATGTCTCCCTTGAGACAGAAAGCGGAACAACCCTGGATTTGTATTTGGATGTTAAGGCAAAAGACGCAATAAAAAATCCATCAGTAGAGGTGCAGACAGACAACATCTTTATAAAATATGTTTTACAAGGGATTCTGGAAGAAAGCTTACAAAAAATTATAGGCAGTCTTCCAATCGATGAGCCTTATAAAATCTGTTCCGTGGAGATGGATGAAGGAAAATTGCAAAAAGCAGACTGGATCATTCCTGACCATGCAAGTTTTTCTGGTTCTAGTGTAGGGCTAAAAGATGGTGGATCTAAAGATGAAGTAGCGGTATTTTTGAAAACGCTGGACAAAGATATTAATAATTTAAACCTTAATATAGAGCAGCAGTTTGCGGACAGCGATGCAGACGGTACGCTGGGGATTGCGGAAAGGCTTATATTAGGGCATATCCTTCCGCTTATCTTAACCCAGGTAAACGATGGCACAGCGTCTGCGGAATATGACGCAGATGAAAATTGCCTGAAAATAGACAGTGTAGTGTCAATCAGCCAGTATGGGGCGGATGTCAAGATAAAAGATTTTAAGGTATCTTCGAGAGAAAACGGATTCCGTCTTGCATTTTATCTGGATGGGAACTGGGGCGCGGGAATGGTGAAATTCCACGGGACAGGGTACTGTGACATGAAGCTCGAATTTGTAAAGGACGCTTTCGCAAAGACCAGGTGGCACTCCAAGTCAAGGGACTTCACCACCTATACCTACAAGTGCTATGACCAGACCCGGACGGGGACCATATCTGCAAGGCTTAAGAACGGCTTAAGCATTGAGGGCGTCTGCCGCTCGCCGCTGGTGCAGGACTGGAAGATACACACGATGGCGCAGAAAGTCCTCCACGCCGTTTTCGATGACCCGGAGGGGACGCTCCGGAAAGCAGCGGCAATCTTCGGCCTCGGCGCTGCAGGGGTGGGGCAGACGGAAGTGCTGCGGGACAAATCCATCATAGAGGAAAAACTGAAAAAGGAGCAGGGGCGCTACGAGACGCTGCTCGACATGCGGATGAACAACGAGATAACGAAAGAGGTATTCAGCCGCAAGCAGCAGGAGGTGGAGAAAAAGATCGCAGAGCTGGAACAGCAGATGATGCAGTACGGCGATGTGAAGCCTGCCACGGAGGCGGGTGTGAGCGGCAAGCTGGAAAACCTGCGCAGGCTCATGGGGCAGCCGCCCGTGCCGGAGGATGGGGAGTTTTCGGAGGAAGATATCGATAAATATGTTTTCGGGG
>VSNO01000251.1 GCA_009774375.1 Lachnospiraceae bacterium | reverse complement strand
TTACAGGATATTTCAGAAAAGTGGACGAGCGCATGGGAGAGAATGATACGCGGTATCTGACGCTTGCGATCCCCAAACGGGAGGTGCGTTATATTTTCCGCGAAAAGCTCATGGCATGGTTTGATCAGAAAATGAAAGAGCGTGATCTTACCCGGCTGCATACGGCATTTGTCAATAAGGATGCGCAGATGCTGCAGGAGGAACTGACGGATATTCTGTATGAAACGATCAGCTCCTTTGACGAGAGTGAAAATTACTATCACGGGTTGGTGGCAGGATTGTTATCGGGCATGAAAGGCTACCGCACAAAATCCAACCGAGAGACGGGCAAGGGCAGGTGCGATCTGTTTGTGAAGCCTGTCTCGCGCCGGAAAGAGGCATTTATCGTGGAATTCAAGACTACAAAGAAGATAAGGGAGCTTGAAAAAAAAGCGGAGGAGGCATTGCAGCAGATCGATGATAAAAGATATGTCCTGGAGCTTGAGGACGACGGCTATGACATTGCAAGCAGTTACGGGATCTCATTCTGCGGAAAGGACTGCTGTGTCATGGTCCGAGAAGGGACAGCGCCGGACTGGTAAGCGATGCGGTATCTTTATACTGACGACAAAATATATCAGACAGACTGCGTCATATTTTATGGCGTGGTCTTTTTTTGATGCACACGGGTGTCCAGAGGAAATATGTCAGTATACACGGGTGTCCAGAGAAAATTTTGAAATGAAAGAAAATATTTCAAAAATTGTTGGAATAAAAGTTGACAAACGCACAATATACTGTTAATATAAAAGTACAAACTTTTGAAACAACAAAAATGCAGAAAATTAATTTTCAAAACAAAAGTAACCGTTGAAGAAGTTGAAAAAAGTGGTAAAATGAAAGGAGAGGATCATTATGATATTCAGAAACAAAAAAACATAGGACAGCGAGGAGGTAATACGATGGATACAATGGAGCAGCGCAGAAACACGATCGTAGATTTGGTGAATCAGAGTGGAAACATCAGTTTCGCACAGTTGAAGAAGAGATTTCCCCAAATATCGGAGATGACACTGCGCACGGATTTGAAAGCTCTTGATGAGGCGAAACGGATCGTCCGGGTACATGGAGGGGCAAAGTCGGTGGACGTCGTGGTCGGGACAGACGATATGCTGAGCCGCAGACAGGTGCGGAACATTGAGGCGAAGCAGTTGATCACGCAGAAGGCGCTGACTTTTATAAGAAGGGATACGACCATCTTTCTGGACTCTGGCAGCACGACGACAATGCTCGCGTCGTGTATTCCCGACCAGTCCAACCTGATCTACACCAATTCCCTGACCTGCGCAGCAGAGCTTGGCAGGCTGACGCAGCCTTCGATCCACATTCTGGGGGGGAAGATGAACCGCTACAGCATGAGTGTATGTGGGATCCATACCGTCCAGGAGGTTCAGAGGATCAACTTTGACCAGGTGTTCATGGGGGTTACCAGCTACTGTGAACCGACAGGATTCTGCTGTGGCGTGGACGAGGAGGCAGTCCTGAAAAAAACAGTCCTGTCTCAGGCGGAACAGAGGATACTCCTGATGGATTCCTCCAAGGTCGGTGTGAAGAGTACATACGCCTTCTGCAGTCTGGGTGATGTGGACATTGTCATCTCGGATGACAATCTTCCGGAGGAATTTCGCGAGGACTGCAGGCGGCATGGGATACAGGTGATATAGGACGGTATCGCGTCCGCCGTGGATCAAGGGCAGGCAAAAATTTTGAAGCGAGGTTCTATATGAAAAATAGTGTACAACGTTTTGGCAAATTCTTATCGGCAATGATCATGCCGAATATCGGCGCGTTGATCGCATTTGGTTTCCTTGCGGCTTTCTTTAATGGAAGCGGCTGGATTCCCCACGAAGGGTTTGCTACGATATTTTCGGCGATCCTGGTGTATCTGATTCCGATCCTGATCGCCTCGACGGGCGGCAGACTGATCGGAGGGGAGCGCGGCAGCATCATCGGTGCGATCGCGGTGGTCGGTGCGATCATGAGCGACCCGGATACCACGATGCTCATGGCGGCCATGATCATCGGTCCGCTGTCCGGATTCTGCATCAAAAAATTTGATCAGGTGATGGAAGGACATATGCCTGCAGGATTTGAGATGCTGACGACGGGGACAGCTACTTTGAAGCCTCTCTCGGGGAACCGATGAGCTGCTGCATCGGCGGATATCACAGCAACTATCACACAGAGCATCTGTCATATGAGCACAAGATGGGAACGCTGGCGGGCGGCGATATCCTGATCCTCGGCGGCTGCGGCCCGATGGGGCTCGGCGCGATCAGCTATGGCCTTGCCTTTGAGAATAAGCCGAAACGGATCGTCGTGACGGACATCAATGACGCCAAGATCGCGCGGGCAAAGGAAGTGATCTCCGAGGAGGAGGCAAGGGAGAAAGGTGTCGAGCTGCACTATGTCAATACGGCAGATATGGAAGACCCTGTTGCAGAGCTCCGCGCGATCACAGAAGGCGTTGGTTACAGCGATGTCTTTGTGTATGCGCCGGTAAAGAGCATCGCGGAGATGGGCGACAAGCTCCTTGCGGTGGATGGCTGCCTGAACTTTTTTGCAGGGCCGACCGACACGCAGTTTTCAGCAAACATGAACCTCTACAACTGCCACTATGCGCGGACGAAGATCATGGGATCAACAGGCGGCAACACGGATGATATGAAGGAGGCCATCGCAAAGTCTGCGGCGGGGGAGATCAACTCGGCGGTCATGGTGACACATGTCGGAGGGATCGACTCGATCGTGGACACGACGAACAACCTGCCCAATATTCCGGGCGGCAAGAAGCTGGCTTACATTCAGTTCAACATGCCGATGACCGCCATCGAGGATTTCGGGAAGCTGGGGGAGAAAGATCCGTTCTTCAAGGAGCTGGACGAGTGCTGCAGACGCAACAAGGGACTTTGGTCAAAAGAGGCAGAGGATATGCTGTTTGAACATTTTGGAGGAGAGCATGTATGATTTATACGGTAACATTTAATCCGTCACTTGATTACATCGTGTCCATGAACGGATTTGAGATGGGCATGACCAACCGAACCACCGGGGAGCAGATGTTTCCCGGCGGCAAGGGGATCAACGTGTCGATCGTCCTGGGCAATCTGGGGATCGAGAGCACTGCGCTCGGTTTTACGGCAGGGTTTACCGGGGAGCAGATCGAGCGGGAAGTGCAAAAGATCGGTCTGCTCACGGATTTTATTCACATTGACAAGGGATTTTCACGCATCAATGTCAAGCTGAAAGATTACGAGGGCACAGAGATCAACGGCATGGGACCGGAGATCGGCCAGATTCATGTAAATGAGCTGTTTGAAAAATTGGATCGGCTGGAAGCGGACGATATCCTGATCCTTGCGGGCAGCATTCCAAAGAGCCTGCCGGATTCTATGTATAGCGATATCCTGGAGCGGCTTCAGAAGAAAGGGGTACTGTTCGTCGTGGACGCGACACAGGAACTGCTGCTGAACGTACTGCAGTATAAGCCATTTCTGATCAAGCCGAACAATCATGAGCTGGGTGAGATCTTCGGCGTGACGCTGAAGACGAGGGAAGATGTCGTCCCGTATGCTTTTTTTCTGGTGGTGTGTGGGGGGGGGGTGGGGAGGGTGTTAGGTTGGG
>VSNO01000250.1 GCA_009774375.1 Lachnospiraceae bacterium | reverse complement strand
GGTAAAATATAACAAAAAAATGCATAAAAATGAGTATTTTTTTCATTCATGCGTTTAATCTGCCCAATGAAGTACCTTTTGGCGTGTTTCTGCTTTGACAGAAGGATGGTTTGAAAGAACCCTGGAGACCGTGACTCTGGAAACTCCTGCCTTATCGGCAATATCCTGCATACTGACCATGGCGATCCTTCCTTTCTTCATGCATGGAATTATGGGTGGCTGTCTTATATAAAAATATTTTATTCCTGACTATCGCTGTTGTCAAGAATGGAAGAGAAGAGTCACCCGGACAGGGTGGCTCGTTCGATGATAATTTAGTATTGTCAGTATCATGCTTTCAGACACATCAGCCGGTCGCCAGGCTTTAGCTGGCCGGAAGCTACTGCTTCGACAGAGGCGAGGTCGTCGGAGTTGGTGACAGCGACCATAATGGTGGCCGGATGACCGGCTGCTTTGATTTTTTCCAGATCCATAGTCAGCAGGAGGTCGCCTTTTTTAACAGTCTGTCCTTCTTTGATATGACCCCTGAAGCCGTCGCCTTTCATTTCTACAGTATCTACACTCGCGTGGATGAGCAGTTCAACGCCTCCGGCCTCAATGCCCACGGCATGTAAGGTGTCAGTGAGCTGGCTGATGGTGCCATCCATAGGAGAATAAACCTTGCCAGTTTCCGGATCTACGCCGCAGCACATGCCAAGGACGCCCTGTGAAAATGTCGGGTCTGGAATCTCTGCCATGGGGACGAACCTTCTCTGTGCCACAGCGCCAAGCACATCAGGGAATGCAGCCGGAGCGGGAGGGGATTCCTTTTTATCGCCTTTGGGCGTGTCGGCTTCCATGACCTCTGCGGGCACTGCAAAGAACCAGCACAGACAGAAAGCGGTGGCGAAAGTTGCAAGGGCGAGCAGCACATACATCACCAGCTGGGAGGGGGTGTTATCATGAATCAAAAACTCATTTTTTTGGATATCGATGGAACTTTGACGGAACCGGGGAAAAATGTTCCTCCCCCATCGGCGGTGGAAGCAGTCCGGCGGGCGCGTGTGCAGGGTCACAAAGTAGTGTTATGTTCCGGGAGGAATTACGGGATGCTCTATCCTGTGCTGGAATTTGGTTTTGACGGCCTGATCGCCAGTGCCGGCGGCTATATTGAGTATGACGGCAAGGTGGTCTATGACTGTCCGATGTCGCCGGAGCAGCAGGCGAGAGTGCTGGATGTTTTTAAGGAAAGCGGCATTTACCGCACCATAGGGGGCAGAAACAGCAGTTATACCGATGAGGGGTTTAAGGAATTTCTCGCAGAGAATGCACAATCCAGGGCAAACAGTGAACTCCTGCGGTGGCGGATCCAGATTGAGAGTGAACTGGATATCCATCCCATGTCAGAATACGATGGCGAGCCTATTTATGGCATGGCGTTCATGAGCAGGGGGACAGAGCGCCTGAAAAAGCCGATGCAGATGTTAAAAGATGAATTTGATTTCTGCATTCAGGACGAAGATGCCTGCGGCATTGTGAATGGAGAACTGGCGAGCAAAGCCTTCAATAAAGGGAAGGCAGTGGAGAGATTATGCGAATTTCTTGGCATTTCCAGGGAGGATACGATCGCTGTCGGAGACAGCATGAACGATTTGGAGATGCTTCAGGCTGCGCAGACCGGCGTCTGCATGGACAACGGAAGTCCATCCCTGAAGAAGATTGCCGACATGGTCTGTCCGTCGGTGACAGAAGACGGCCTTTACAGCGCTTTTGAAAAGCTGCAGTTGATTTAGGAAAGAAGGTGACAGGAATGGATCAGAAAGAAGAACGGCTATTTCAAAATCGCCTGAACCGCCATGTAGATGAGCTGCGATGGATGTATATGGAGCTTTATCACAATGATTCCATGTTTGCGGAACTGTGCCAGAATCTATACAGATTTGCAGGGGAACGCCCGGCAGAGCTGAAAAAGCGGGATCTGGAGCGGGAAGCGGACCCTGGGTGGTACAAGTCAAACGCCCTTACGGGGATGATGATGTATATTGACAATTTTGCCAGAGATCTGAATGGACTGCGGGAAAAACTGCCTTACATAGAGCAGACAGGGGTAAACCTGCTCCACCTGATGCCCTTTCTGGATACGGTGCCCGGCCGCAGCGACGGCGGGTATGCGGTGGCGGATTTCCGCAAGGTACGTCCCGATCTGGGAACGATGGAGGATCTGGAGAAGCTGGCTGCGCTCTGCCATAAAAAAGGGATCAATCTGTGTATGGATTTTGTAATGAACCATACCAGTCAGGATCACGAATGGGCGAAAAGAGCGCGTCAGGGGGAAGGGGAGTACATGAGCCGGTATTTCTTCTTTGCCGATCCGGCAATACCGGCGGAATATGAGAAGACCGTACCTCAGGTATTTCCCACGACTGCGCCGGGTAACTTTACATGGCTCGAGGACTGCGGGCATTATGTTATGACTTCTTTTTACCCCTACCAATGGGATCTGAATTATCAGAATCCCCGGGTATTTAATGAGATGATGTATAATTATCTCTTTCTGGCAAACAGGGGCATGGATATGATCCGTATCGATGCGGTGCCGTACATATGGAAGGAACTGGGGACTGACTGCCGCAACCGCCCGCAGGTTCACACGATTGTCCGTATGATGCGGATGATAGGCGAGATCGTCTGTCCGAGCGTGATATTGCTGGGGGAGGTGGTCATGGAACCGGTGAAGGTCGTGCCTTACTTTGGCAGTATAGACAAACCCGAGTGCCATCTGCTTTATAATGTGACCACCATGTGCACCACATGGCATACCGTGGCGACCCGGGATACCCGTCTGCTCCGCAGACAGCTCGATGCCGTAAACGCCCTGCCGAAGAATTATGTGTTTCTGAATTATCTTCGCTGTCACGATGATATTGGATGGGGGCTGGATTACGATTGGCTTCACCAGAATTTTGGCACGGATGAGGTTCTCCATAAACGGTATCTGAACGATTATTTTCAGGGATTTGCGGGTAACAGCAACAGCAGGGGGGAGCTTTACAATGATGACATTACCAGCGGCGACGCCCGGTTCTGCGGCACTACAGCCAGTCTGTGCGGCATCGAAAAAGCAGGGTTTGAGCAGGATCAGGCGGCAATGGAGCGGGCGGTACAGTTCGATCTGACGCTGCACGCCATGATGTTTATGCAGACGGGAATCCCCATGCTTTACAGCGGGGATGAGCTGGCCCAGGTAAACGATTACAGCTACAAGGAGGATCCCCGGAAAGCGGATGACAGCCGTTACCTTCATCGGGGCAGGCTGAGATGGAAACAGGCGGAACATATACATGATCTGGAAACGCCGGAGGGAAAAGTGTTCTGCGGGCTGAACGCGCTCGCGGCCTTGCGGGGGACTTCCCCGGCGTTTGGGACCGAGGCGGATGTGTGGACGCTGGATACAGGTGATGACGGACTGCTGGCCATTGGACGCTATTTCAAAGGACAGAAAATCATTGGCGTTTTTAATTTTACCGAGTGGGAAAAGACGGTTACGTTCGTCTATGATCCGGGTGAATTTGTTGACATGCTGACGGGTGATACGCATGTGCTGCAGGATCTGGTGATCCCTGCATACAGTTTCTATTATCTGGAACAGGAAATGGGAACGTGAGATCAGAGGAATGTAAATGTTACATTATAATTAATTTTTTAACACAAACTCCTTAGTTTTTACGTATATAGTTCTTAATTATTAAAGCATAAATTACTGAACCAATTTAACGCCAAG
>VSNO01000025.1 GCA_009774375.1 Lachnospiraceae bacterium | reverse complement strand
ATACATTATAGAAGAGATTTTCATGAAAATGATAAAATTGAAACGATTCCTGAAAATCTAAATTTAGGGAGGGGAAAGAAAAATGAATTTAGGTGTTTTTACTGTAGTGCTCGGCGATATGGCATTGGACGAGGCATGCGGATTTCTGGAGGAAAACGGTGTGCAGATGGTGGAGATCGGATGCGGCGGTTTTCCCGGGAAGGCTCATTGCGATGCCGCGGAGCTTTTAAGGGATGAGCGAAAGCAGAAGGAGTTTATGGATACCATTCATAGGCATAACCTTCAGATCAGCGCATTGAGCAGCCACGGAAATATGGTGCATCCGGATCCGGAGATCGCAAAGCGATTTGACGACGATCTGACCAACGCCATTCTGCTGGCGGAAAAACTGGGCGTTCCTGTCGTAAATACATTTTCCGGCTGCCCTGGAGGAAGTCCGGCAGACAAGATGCCCAACTGGGTGACCTGTCCATGGCCGGATGATTTCTCTGAGATTCTGGAGTATCAGTGGAACGAAGTTTTGATCCCTTACTGGAAACAGAAGGCAGCTTTTGCCAGAGAGCACGGTATCCATAAAATTGCGTTAGAACTGCACCCGGGATTCTGTGTTTATAATACGAGAACACTGCTGCGCCTGCGGGAGGCGGTAGGCCCGGAGATTGGTGCAAACTTTGATCCCAGCCATCTGATCTGGCAGGGAATGGATCCCTGTGCATGTATCAGGGAACTTGGAAAGGCAGGCGCCCTGTTCCATTTTCATGCAAAAGACACAAAGATAGACGCTGCCAATACAGCACTGAACGGCGTGCTGGATACAACACATTATGGCAGGGAGATCGAGCGCTCCTGGATCTTCCGTTCCGTAGGATATGGTAACGGGGAGGAATTCTGGAAGGCGATCGCTTCTGAACTGCGCATGGCTGGATATGACTATGCCGTCAGCATCGAGCATGAAGACAGCCTGATGTCTGGCAGGGAAGGGCTGCTCAAGGCGATCGCGTGCCTTAAGAACGCGCTGATCTTTGAGGAGAGGGGGAGTATGTACTGGGCATGAAAAAGTATGTTTTGGCAATCATCGGCTTCGGCGGAATGGCACAATGGCATTATGATCTGATCGAAGATCTGGACGGGCTGTCCGTAGCCGGCATCTGGGATATCAGGGAGGAGCGGCGCGAATATGCCCGTTCCCGGAAGATTCATGTGTACGGAAGCCAGGAGGAGCTTCTGGCCGACGAGCGTGTTGATCTGGTGCTGATCGCGACCCCGAATGATGTACATAAAAGGATTGCGGTCGCTGCGATGAAGGCGGGGAAGAATGTGGTCAGTGAGAAGCCGATCACGTTGTGTCTGACGGATCTGCAGGAGATGATCGATGCTTCCCGAAAATACGGACGTTTTCTGACCGTCCATCAGAACCGCCGCTGGGACGAGGATTTCCTCACGGTAAAAGGCATAATGAAGGAAGGCGTCCTGGGGGAGGTATTCCGGCTGGAATCCAGAGTACACGGCTCCCGGGGGATACCGGGGGACTGGCGGCAGGAGCCGGAACATGGCGGCGGCATGGTACTGGACTGGGGCGTGCATCTCTTAGACCAGGCGCTCATGCTCTTTCCGGGAGTGGCGCTTAAGACCGTATACGCAACCCTGACCAATGTGACGAATCAACTGGTGGAGGACGGGTTTACGGCGGATCTGGGATTTGCAAACGGGATCCACATGATCGTGGAGGTAGGAACAAACAATTTCATCAGCCTTCCCCGCTGGTATGTGCTGGGAAGTGACGGCACGGCAATGATCGGAGACTGGGGAGAGGACATAAAGATCGTGCGCGCCTGCGGCATGGATGAGGGGGATGTGGTTCCGGTGCGGACAGCCGCCGGCCTGACCAAGACGATGGCACCGCGACGCGAGGACAGCATCTTTACGGAGTTTCGTCCTGAGGAGAAGAGCGATATCCGCGATTTTTACCGAAATGTGATGGCCGTGCTGGAAGGTCAGGAGGAGAGTCTGATCAGGCTGGAGGAAGTGATCCGTGTTATGAGATTGATGGAGGCTGTCTTTGAATCCGCGAAGAAGCAGCAGGTGATTTGTTTTGAGGAATAAAAGATCAGATCGATGCCGGTCCGGGTATACGGATATGCGGCAGAAAGGGAGGCTATTATGAATTTACCGGTTGCGGCGCAGGTGTATTCTGTGCGTGACGAGGCTGCAGCAGATTTTGAAAAAACCATGCTGCGGCTTGCAAAGATGGGGTATGATGGCGTGGAACTTGCGGGGCTTTATGGGAAATCGCCCAAAGAGATCCGTGATTGTCTGGATCGTGTGGGATTACAGGCGGTCAGCGCGCATGTACCGATCACTGATTTTGAACAGGATCTGGGCGGGACGGTGCAGATCTACAAGGAGATCGGCTGTCCGTATGTGGCGATTCCTTATTTGGACAAAGAGAGGTGGTATGGCGGCGGCAGGTATCAGGAAACTCTGGAGAAGATCGTTAAAATATCCGAAAAGTGCCGGGAGGCGGGGATGGAACTGCTCTATCACAACCATCATTTCGAATTTGAAAAGACAGATGAGGGGAACTATCAGTTGGATGCGTTCTATGAGAGGATCTCTGCGGAACATCTGAAGACGGAACTTGATCTGTGCTGGGTCAAGGTTGGCGGTGCGGATCCGGCTGCATACCTTAAAAAATACGCGGGGCGTTGTCCCATTGTACATGTAAAGGATTTTATCTACAGGGATGGCGAAGTGGTGCTGGTAGCAGTGGGAGACGGCGATGTTCAGGCAGAAGCGGTTGTGCCTGCGGCTGTGGAAAGCGGTGCCAAATGGCTGGTTGTCGAGCAGGATTCCCACACATTTGGAACTCCCATGGAGAATATGGAAAAGAGTCTCAGATGTGTTAAATCAAAGTAAAAAGAACCGGAAGTCGAAAGGAGAAAAATCATGAGAACATTAAATGTCGGTATTGTAGGCTGCGGCGGTATTGCAAACAATAAACATCTGCCTGCGATGAAAAGAGTTGGAAATTTTAACATTGTGGCATTCTGCGATCTGATCGAGGAACGTGCTGTGAAGGCAAAGGAGGATTTCGGAACCCCGGACGCCAGGATCTATACAGATTATCAGGAACTGGTCAGGGAGGATCTGGATGCGGTTTATGTGCTGACGCCCAACAGTGCCCATGCACCGGTCGCGATCGCAGCCATGAAGGCAGGCAAGCATGTTCTGTGTGAAAAGCCTATGGCAAAAACGTTTGCGGAGGCGCAGGAAATGGTCAGGACTGCAAAGGAGACCGGAAGGATCCTGACCATAGGATACCAGAACCGTTACAGGGGCGATTCCCAGTATCTGAAAAAAGCATGTACAAACGGTGATCTGGGCGAGATCTACTATGCGAAGGCACATGCGATCCGCAGAAGAGCGGTTCCCACCTGGGGTGTCTTTCTCGATGAGGAAAAACAGGGGGGCGGTCCGCTGATCGATATCGGTACGCATGCGCTTGACCTGACACTGTGGATGATGGACAATTATGAACCGGCGTCCGTAACCGGCTCCGTATATCGCAAGCTGGCGGACCAGAAGGATACCGGAAACGCGTGGGGCGACTGGGATCCGGAAATTTATACGGTGGAGGATTCCGCGTTTGGCTTTATCAAGATGAAAAACGGTGCGACCATACATCTGGAAGCGGCCTGGGCGCTGAACAGTCTGGAAGTAGACGAGGCGAAGACTTCCCTGTGCGGAACGAAGGCAGGGGCTGATATGAAGGACGGGCTTCGCATCAACCGCGTACAGTACGGCAGACAATGCGTGGAGAAGCCGGCTCTGGACGCGGCAGGCGTTGCATTTTATGACGGAGATGCCGGAAGACCTGAGGACGAGGAGCAGAGAGTCTTTTATGCGGCAATCGTGGACGGAAAACAGTTGACCGTACTGCCGGAGCAGGCAATGGTTGTGACGCAGATCCTGGAAGCGATATATGAATCAGCAAAGACAGGAAAGACGATCTATTTCGATTAGAAAAGGAGGATTCGTATGACACTTGGAATCATTTCATGGATCAGGGAAGAGGATTTTACCAAAGCAAAAGAAAAAGGTCTTTCTTTCGTGGAACTGGATGTAAATGACCGTGCGGAGGAATTTCTGTCCCATGTGGATGAGGTCAGAACATACAGCGGGAAATATGGTCTGCCCGTCCGCGCGATCGGCCGCTGGGGAAGCGACAGAATAAGCGAGAAAGGCATTTGTGAGGAGGAGCTTTCGCTGGAGTGCAGGCTCATCGATGCCGCGGAAAAGCTGGGCTGTACCATTTACATTACGGGCTGTAATTATGTGGAGGCGCTTTCCTACTATGAGAACTGCGGCCTGGCGATCGCGTATTTTAACAAACTGATCGAGTATGGGAAACAAAGAGGAGTCAGGATTGCCGTTTATAATTGCAGATGGAATAACTTCGTCTGCGATTCCATGGCGTATCGGGTGATCCATGGACATCTAAAGGATCTGTATATCAAATATGACACTTCCCACTGCATTTATGCGGGAGGCGACTATCTGCAGGAGGCAAGGGACTGGGGCGACCGCTTTATCCATGTCCATATCAAAGGCGCCCTTACGATCAACGGCGAGCGCTTTGACGATCCGCCGGCAGGAATGGATCTGACCAATTGGGGCGCGTTTTTGTCCATCTTATATGCGAAGGGCTACCAGGAAGGCTTAAGCATTGAACCGCACTCTGACAATTGGAAGGGCGAGCTGGGGGATAAGGGTGTGGATTACACCATTGATTTTATCCGGAAGCTGATACTGATATAAGATACATAACCAATCAATCGTAAATTTGAAGGGGGGCAGGAAATATGTTTAACAAGAAATTTCTGAAACATTATTACATCATGCTGATACCGGCGATCATCTGGCTGGTGCTTTTCAACATTGTGCCCATGTTCGGTATCGTGATGGCGTTCGAGGATTTCAATCCGGGTCTGGGTATGTGGAAATCGCCATTCATCGGATTGAAGAACTTCGAGTACATGTTCCAGATGAGCGATATCAAACAGGTTATGACCAACACCATCATCATCGCATTGGGTAAGATTGTCGCGAACCTGATCGTGCCGCTGATATTCGCGATACTGCTGAACGAACTGTGCATCAAGAAGCTGTACCGGCCGATCCAGACGATCGTATATCTTCCCTATTTTCTGTCATGGGTTATCCTGGCAAAGATCGTACTGAACATTTTTGGCTATGTAGGCCCCATCAACTCGATCATCAACTTCTTTGGCGGGAAGAACGTGAATTTTTTCGGAACGGCAAGCATGTTCCGACCGCTCATCATCGGTACGGATATCTGGAAGAACTTCGGTTATAACGCGATCATCTATCTGGCGACCATGCTGGGAATTGCGCCCGAACTCTACGAGGCAGCGGCGGTGGATGGCGCGGGGCGTTTCAGGAGGATCTGGTACATTACGCTGCCGGGAGTTAAGATGACGGTGGCGCTGCTGGCGATCCTTTCCCTGGGCAATGTGCTGAACGCGGGCTTTGACCAGATCTTTAACCTGTACAATCCGCTGGTGTACTCCACAGGCGACATCCTGGATACCTGGGTGTATCGGGCGGGTCTTGTGAACCTGCAGTTCTCTCTGGCAACAGCGGTAGGTCTTCTGAAATCCGTGGTAAGTTTCGTGCTGATCACGTTAGGGTACTGGATGGCGGATAAGTTCACGGGATATAAGTTATTCTAGCAGAGGAGGGGACACAATGAATATAAAAGATAATTCTATGGGATCGAAGATATTTGATGCCGTCAATGTCATCGTATTGGTTATGATCGGTCTTCTCTGTCTCCTGCCGCTGTGGTACGTGCTCTGTATATCGTTGAGTTCCAAGGACGCCGTCAATGCCGGACTGGTCTCTTTCTGGCCAGTGGGCTTCAATATCAATTCTTATCAGAAGATCATCGGCGAGGGGGCTTTCTTCCGTGCTTTCTGGAACTCCGTCTGCAGGGTGGTGCTGGGAACGCTGGTGAGTCTGGGCTGTATCCTGATGGCGGCATACCCGCTCTCAAGGACGAAAACGCAGTTTCCCAAGCGCAATCTGTTCATGTGGCTTTTGATCTTCTGTATGCTGTTCAATGGCGGTACAGTGCCATGGTATCTGACCATGCGCAACTACAAGCTGATCGACAATATCTGGGGGCTGGTGCTGGCGGGCGGGCTTCCGGTCTACAATGTGATACTGGCAATGAACTTTTTCAAAAACCTTCCCTCCGAACTGGAGGAGGCAGCACTGGTGGATGGTGCCGGGCCGTGGAGGATATGGGCGTCCATCTATGTGCCGCTGGCAAAGCCCAGCATCGCAACGATCACGCTGTTTACGATCGTGGGTTACTGGAACGAATTCTTCCAGGGTCTGGTGCTGAGCACGAAGGAGACCAGCTACCCCCTGCAGACCTACATACAGCAGATGGTAGTTACGCTGGACTACTCTACGATGAATGTAGAGCAGATCGCGGCGGCATCGAAGCTGAACAACCAGTCTTTGGATGCGGCGAAGATCTTTATCGCCATGATACCCGTGCTGGTCGTATATCCGTTCCTGCAGAAGTATTTTGTCAAAGGTATTACTTTGGGTTCTGTGAAGGGCTGATTTTCAAATAAAAAAGGAGGAATATCATTATGAAATTGAAGAAACTTGTTTCGATCATGCTGGCTGGAAGTATGGTGCTGTCTATGACAGCGTGCGGGGGAAATGCCCCTGAATCTGACGCAGGGGTATCGGATACGGCTGCGGAGACCGGATCTGAAGGAAATGCATCGGATGCGCCTGCTGGATCGGAAACCGGCGGCTCCAAGGCTTTGCAGCCTTTTGATGAAACCGTTACGATCAAGATGGGGCATGGTCTGGATCCGAATACCGTCTTTGATGAAGGCGAGACGGTGGAGAACAGTCGTTTTGTCCAATGGCTGAAGGATGACCTGAATATCGATGTGCAGTATGACTGGATCTGCGCCAGTTCGGATTTTGGACAGAAGATCAATCTGTGCATCGCGTCCAATACGATTCCGGATGCCGTGAATGTGGGGCAGAGCCAGTATCTGGCGATGCTGAAATATGATCAGATACAGCCGCTCACCGATGTCTTTGAGGAGTATGCCTCTGACCAGCTCAAGCAGTATGTCCGTTCCGGCGGGGATGCTTTGATGGACGCCATCTCTTTCAATGGGGAGATGTATGCGATCCCCGCCCCGGAGATCACAGCCGGCGGAGTGAACATCATGTGGATCCGTCAGGATTGGCTGGATGAGCTGGACCTGGAGGTTCCCAGATCGATCGATGAAGTCATTGATGTAGCACAGAAATTTGTGGATGCGAAGCTTGGCGGCGACAATACCATCGGCATCATCGGACCGGCGTCCGGAGATCAGCTGGTCAACATAGGCGGAAACCGCTGGGGGCTGGATCCCATCTTTGGCGCGTTTAACTCCTATCCTGAGTATTGGCTGGAGAACGATGGCAAGGTGACTTATGGCTCCGTGGAACCCCAGACGAAGGAGGCGCTGGCAAAGCTGGCTGAGATGTATGCGGCCGGCGTGATCGATCCCGAAGTCTTTGTCAGAAACGACTCCCTCGAGCCTGTGACCGGAGGAAAAGCAGGCATTTTCTTCGGACCCTGGTGGTGTGGCTACACCGTGGACAGTGTGACCTTAAACGGCAGTCAGGAATGGATGGCGTACATGGTGCCGCTGGCATCGGACGGAAAGTTCTATTCTCCGATGGCAGACCCTACCAAGCAGTATGTATGCGTGCGCAAGGGCTATGAGCATCCGGAAGCGGCGATACAGATCATCAATTATCTGATCGCGAACGAGCAGAGCTGGGTTGACAATGACATGACACAGAATAACATTACAGCCAGCATCTATCCGCTGTTCAATGTATATGACAATGCGGATGAGATCGAATATTCCTATGAGTGGCTCAAGAAATTCAACCTGGGCGAGGTGAAGAAAGAGGATGTGGACGTCACCGGCCGTAAGCTCTTAAGAAGCGACCTGGATGCCATCGAGGTACTGAAGCTGGATCCTAAGGACGACTTCTCACTGGAGTACTGGGATCTGGACAATGAGATGGCGGCATCCAACATTCCCCGGCTGGTATCCATCATGATCGGTGAGCGGCCGCTGGTGGAGGAAGGCTATGAGCCGATCTACAATGCATACAGCGGTCAGACAGACACGATGGCTGCCAAGTGGGCGAACCTGCAGAAGCTGGAGGAGGAGACCTTTGCGAAGATCATCTTAGGCCAGGCTCCGATCGACGAGTTCGACAGCTTTGTGGAGAAATGGTATGCTGAGGGCGGTTCGGAAATCCTGGAGGAAGTTACAGCAGCCGTGAATGAATAAATATCTTACATACAAGATGGCGGGAATTTCATCCCGCCGTCGTTTGTGTGCATACGGGTTGAACATGATGAGAGAGAAGATTACGAAATCCTTTCGGGGACGGCTTCTGCTGATCAGTATCATAGGACTTGTAGTGTGCAGTCTCTCCTGCTACATCGTGGCTGTGATTACCATACACTCCATCGAGAGAAACCAGATGGAAAATTCTCTGAGAATGAATATGAAGAATGAGATGGCGCATCTGGAGTTCTGCTATTTTACCATGAGCAGGATGATGCAGCAGCTGGGGGAAGAAGGGAATATTGGCGCCATGCTCGAGGATTATCTGGCGGCGGACAACAATTTCGATAAGTTCCAGAGACGGCGGGAACTGGAAAATGCCATGCTTTCCGCCTCTGCCATCAATACTTATGTGAACTTTTCCGTTTATATAGACAGCGAAACCAGGGAAGAGTTTTTCGGCAGCGGGGTTTTTGACGGCAGGAGTGTCGCAGGGGAAGGATGCATGACTCAGATCGGGGAGAACCAGTTTCAGGTGCTCCACCGTTCCAACAGCAAGTACAACGACAGTGTGGTGGTATCCATGCTCAGGGAGAAACAGCATTTCTGGGACCAGACACTGGACATCTATATAGAAATGAAATCCAACATAGAGGATTATGTTCCTGGGGGCGATTCTTTTTTATCCATACAGCTCGATCAGAACGGAAAAGTGCTCTTCTCAAACAGCGGGCGCTTTGCCGTGGGAGACGTGCTGCAGCTGGCGTTTCAGGAGGACGGCAGTTTTTCGGGACGGTTTCAGGGCTATTACCTGATCGCGGAAAAGTCAGAGATGGGATTTATCTATGTAAACGGGGTACCGCAGGAGGAATATGTCAGGGAGATCATCGGATGGTATGAAAAGATCTTTCTGATGTGCGTCTTGTCGATCCTTCCTGCCCTGCTGATCGTCTATGCTACCACGCAGATGCTTGGCAAGCCCATCAGACGGCTGGGGCAGGCGATCGTGGAAGTAGGCGAGGGAAAACTGGACATGGACGGAGAGGATCTGGAGGTCAGGGAATTTCAGGAGCTGATGTACAAGATAAACGATATGAAGGCAGATATCAAAAATCTTCTGGTGAAGGTGCAGATGGAAGAAAAACAGCGTCAGAAGACGGAGCGGGAAAAGCTGATGTACCAGATCAACCCTCATTTCCTGCTAAATACATTAAATTCCGTACAGTGGATGGCGCAGATGGCGCATCAGGAATCGATCAGTAGTTTTCTGGCGGATTTTAAGTTCCTGTTAGCCTATAATCTGGGAAAAGAGGAGAAGAAGAGCACCCTGCGCTCGGAGGTGGAGATCGCCAGAAGGTACATTAACCTTCAAAAGCAGCGTTATGATTTTGAGGTTCATATGGATGTGGAGGAGGGGCAGTATCTGGAGACTGAGACGATCCGAATGCTATTCCAGCCCTTGATCGAGAATGCGATCCGATACGGGCTGGGAGACATAGGGGTGGTGGATGTCCGGATATTCCATGATGTGCGCAATAACTATGCGGTTATCACGATTCAGGATTATGGGAACGGACTGTGCAGGGAGAAGCTGGAGCAGCTGAACCGCCCTTTCTTTTATGAGGACAACGGGGAAGGGGATACCGCTGGAATCGGGCTGCGATATGTGCGTCACTGTCTGGAAGGGTTCTATCAGGGAAAGGCGATCCTGGCGATCAACAGTGAGATCGGCAGGGGAACCAAGGTGACGATCATCATTCCGGTCCAGTGCGGATAACAAAGGAGCAGATATGATCAGAGTATTGATAGTAGATGACGATAAACTTGCCAGACGGGGACTTGCGTCCCTGATGCACTGGGAAACATATGGCATGGCGGTGGTGGGAGAGGCACAGAACGGGAAGAACGCGCTGCAGTTCATCCAGGAGCATCCGGTGGATCTGGTGTTTGTGGATATTGACATGCCGGAGATGAGCGGGATCGAATTTATGGAAGAATGCCGGAAGATCAAGCCGGATGTACAGTTTGTGGTGTTGTCCTTTTTTGAAAATTTTTCCTATGTGCAGACCACCCTGCGGTTAGGGGGACTGGATTATATCTCCAAGACCTCTATGGAACTGGATAACGGAGACACCATCTTACAGCGGATCGTGGAAAAATTTGAGCAGCGCATTTGTAAAACGGTCCCGCATGGAGAGACGGAGAAAGAACTGGTGGAGATATGGAACGAATGCCGGACGCAATATTGGTTCTTTAATGATGTTGCCTTTGAGCGTTTAAAGGAACTGATGCAGGAGGCGGAGCCCAAGGTCTCGAATGTACGGCGCATGGAAATGATGATCGTCAGGTATATCAGCGAACTGGAAAGAATGCTGGAATTGCCGGAGAGCACGGTTCCGCTCTTTTCCGATGTGGAAGAGATGGCAGGGTGGCTTACCGTATACAGGGACAAAATATATAAAACAGTGTCCATGCGCTCCTTTGGGAACGACGCGGAAATGATCCTGAAAGCCATTTTCTATATGAAAGAGCATCTGGCGGAGAACCTTTCTACCAGCATTGTGGCAGAACATGTCGGCTGCAGCAGGAGCTATTTCTGCACCATCTTTAAAAAGTTTTCCGGGCTTTCCTTTGGGGATCTCCTGCAGCAGATCCGGATGGAGCGGGCGAAGGAGTTATTGCGTACCACTTCGGATTCCGTGACAGAGGTTGCCTTTTCTTCCGGATATAATAACATCTATTATTTTAACCGGATCTTCCAGAAAGCGGAGAACTGCAGTCCGACAGAGTTTCGGAAGAACAGGGTTAAGAATGCAGACTGGTAACCGATAGGAGAGAGGAATTGGCGGAATCAGCAAAAAGGCAGGATCCGCTCCACGACAAACACGGCCGCGCAAGCGAGCAGGGCGACTGTGAGCAGGCTCTTTCCCCTGTATGCCGCGATGACGGCGACGATGAGCCCTGCCAGCGCGGAGTAGGTGCTCGCGGTGGCGTGCAGGATCGCCGGAAAGGTCATGGCGGCGAGGCAGGCATAGGGCACGTAATATAAAAAAGACCTGACGTGAATGTTGGTGATCTCCTTCTTGGACAGCGCGAGCGGAAGCATGCGGATCAGGTAGGTCACGCCTGCCATCACAAGGATATAGAGATAGATGTTGTGTTCCATGTTATCGTCCTCCTTCTTCTGCCTTCCCGTCCTCGATCGGCCTGAGCCATGCCGCGATGCCGGCAACCGTGACGGTCGTGATGATGATGACAAAACCCGACGTGATCCTGTTCAGAACCGGAAGGACTGAGAATAAGAAGCTCAGCCCCATCGCCGACAGGACGACGAGCAGAACCGTGCGGTTCTGCCTGGCGGGCGGTATGATGATCGCGAGGAACATTCCGTAGATGGCAACGCCGAGTGCGCTGATCACGAAGGCGGGAAGAATGTTCCCCGAAACTGCGCCTGCCAGCGTTCCCAGCACCCACCCCGGGACGGCGACGCTCGTGACGCCATAGTGGTAGGCGGGGGACAGCGCTTTGTCAAGGCTTGCATCCAGCCCGAAGATCTCGTCTGTCACGCTGTATGCCATGAGATATCTGTGCCAGTGCGGCGCAGTGCGGTTCAGTTTCTGCGCCAGGGAGAAGGACATCAGACAGTAGCGCAGGTTGATGACCAGCTGTGTCAGGGCGATCTCGATATAGGTTCCGCCCGCGGCGATGATCGCAAGTCCGGAGAACTGTCCGGCGGAGGTAACGTTCGTGAGTGAGATCAGCACCGCCTGCAGGATGCTCAGTCCGTCTGCGGCGGACGCCATTCCAAATGTAAACGATACGGCAAAATATCCCAGCGCGACGGCGACCCCGTCGCGCAGTCCGTTTTGATAGTCTTTTGTTTTCAAGAGTGTATCCTCATTTCTGTATTGACTTAGTTCTGCGTACTGTAATATACTACCACTTCGCAGGCAAAATAGCAAAGGGAATAGGAAAAAATGAAATAAATATACAAGCGTTTCAGCCTGGACCGAAACGCTTGTATATTTATTTCTATCTGCTGTATTTTTCTACGATCGCTTTCATCTGATCCCATTTCGCTTCCATGTCCGCGACCAGCTTGAACTGCGTTCGTGCGCGGTCGAGATTGTGGTTTTCCCGGTGGACTTTGAAGTAGGTGTCCCCTGTCAGGAAATCAGCCAGGAATCGGATGCCGCACTCGTAGGTCATCAGTTTCGCGCCCATCGGAAGCATCTCGATCTCCTTTGCGGTAAGACTGCCGGCACAGCCCTCGAGATAGCCTTTCGTGAAAGTTTCAAACAGGGAGAGATCCAGAGACACCTTGTCCAGATCCGGTTCGTCCTCGTCGCCGGTGCTCGCGCCGAAGCGGATCGAGTCCCCGAAATCATAGAGCGAGAGTCCGGGCATGACCGTGTCGAGGTCGATGATGCACAGCGCTTTTCCGGTGTCCGCGTCAAACAGGATATTGTTCAGCTTGGTGTCGTTGTGCGTTACCCTGAGCGGCAGCGCTCCCGCGTCCAGCAGGGCTGTCAGGACAGCAGTCTCAGACTCCCTGTCAAGGGCGAATGCGATCTCTGTCCGGGCGAGGGCGGCGCGTTCCCTGTCGCCGCTCTGCACAGCCGCCCTGAAATCCCGAAAGCGGGAGGACGTGTTGTGAAAGTTCGGTATGGTCTCATGCAGCGTCCCGGCCGGAAAGTCCGCCAGCATTTTCTGAAAACTGCCGAAAGCGACTGCGCTGTCATAAAAATCTTTCGCGTTTCTCACTTTTTCCAGACAGACTGAGCGCTCTATAAAGGGAAAAACCCGCCAGTAGCTGCCGCCGCTGTCCCGGAAAAAGCTTGCGCCGTCCCTAGTCTTAAGGACATTTAACGTCTCACGCTCCGGATCTCCGCCGCGGGAGCGGATGATACCGCGCAGGTGATCCGTGACATGGACGATGTTTTCCATGAGCAGCGGCGGATTCCTGAATATGTCGTGGTTCATGCGCTGCAGGATATATTTTTTTTCGCTGTGATCCGCTGTCTCATAGCGGAGGAGGAACGTGTCATTGATATGGCCGTTTCCATAAGGACTTTGCTGGACGAGGGTGCCGTTGATGGCATCAGCGATCCCAAATGCCGCGACCGCCTCGTCTATCCTTGCGCAGGCTGGATTTGTGGTACTCATATTAAACCTCCTTCGATCCACTGCATTTCCATCGGAGCAAGGTCAAGCTGCCGGAAGAGCGCGCCGTTCACATACAGACCGGTTTTCTGCGGTTTCTTCGAATTGTTGATGACAGCGATCTTGCCAGTTTGCTCGAACACGGCAAGCTCCGTGTCCACGTTTGTGACATAGTATTTCTTCATCTCGTCCTCCCGGTGTGCGGCGTAGTAGATCGCGCGCAGCAGGATGCGGCAGTTCTGGGGAGAGTACGGAAGCCCTGTGAAGTAGACGCTCCTGCCCTTTCCGTATTCATTGACTACCAGGCGGCTGTACTTTCCGTCCATATCGAGGATCTGGTAGTGCTCGCCCTGCGCGTAGATACGGCTCTTTCCTTCGCCGAAATCGATCTCGCCGGGAATGTCTTCCAGAATAAAGTGTTCGCGGTCTGGCTCGTTGTACTTATCGGTGCTCATGGAGAAGCCAAGTTCTCTGTCAACACCCAGCACGTCGCTGAGCTGGAAGAAACGCCCCTGATACTGGCAGGCGCTCGGCTCGCCCACGCCGATGAACCCGCCGCCCTCGTCCACGAACCGGCGGATCGCACACACGACCTTTTCGTCTTTCCAGTTTTCAGCGCCGCTCCAGGAGGTGTAGGCGTCCCCGGCGTTGATGATCACGCTGATATCGGGATCAATGCCGTTTCGGATCTGGTCGAAGTCGATGAACTCGACGTCGATCGGCATTCCGCTCAGACATTCGATCACACCCACATAGGAGTAGATCTCGCGGTACCACAGCGCGTGGTGCACCTGGTTCGACATCCACCGCCGGATATTGCCCCAGCAGTTTAAGATCCCTACCTTGAAAGGCGCAGTGTACGCCCTGGTCCCCTGCATATTCTGATGGATCTGACGGAATTCGTCGACTACTTTTTGTATCTGGTCGATAAACCCAGGCCACTCGGATGCCAGTTTCAGGTAGCCGCCGTAGCCGATCCTGTCCAGTGGGGAGCGCAGGATCGCCCTTCTGGCCTTCAGCCAGTTGTCCTGTGCCTCGCCGATCGGGTCGCCGCCCTCCGTGAAGACATCGGGGAAAAAGTAGGGGAGCAGCCTGCCTTCGGTGTATTTCACGCCCTTGATGTCGGAGATCATCCTCAGTGTGACGCCGTCCCCGACTGAGCCGACGACAGCGTCCAGGCCGATGTCCGCAAAATATTTTCCAAAAGGTTCCGTCCCGATCCAGTGGTCGCCCAGGAACATCATGGCTTCCTTGCCGTAGCTGTGCACGATGTCAACAAGCTCTTTGGCGAGCTTTGAGACCTCGATCTGCTGGAATTCGATGAAATCCCGGAATTCCCTGGAAGGCACGCGGAAGGTCGAGTTGTGGTAGCCCTGGTCGACGATGTACTCCGGACGGAACGGATAGCCCGCCCATTTTTCAAACTGTTCCAGGATATAGGGGCTCACACTGGCGCTGTAGCCAAACCACTCCACGTACTTTTCCCGCTTCTGGTCGTCGAAGGTCAGGGTGAACTGGTGGAAAAAGGTGGTGAAGCGCACGACGTCAACATTCGGATTGTCCTCGCACCATTTTTTCAGCTTTTCCTTCACATAGATCTGCGTCTTGGGCTGCCGCACGTCGTAGGTCAGCTGGTGGGGCGCATTTTTCCAGTCGTTTGTGATGAAATTATACATATGCACCGGATCCCAGATCAGAAACGCGAGGAAGCTGACGGTGTACTGGTGATACGGAATGGTCTCGATCACAACCTCGCCTGCCGCGCTGTCGTACTCCCAGCGGTCTGTGGGAACGACCTCGCCTGTCGTGCGGTCCACGACTTCCCACCAGCGCTTCGGAGAGTCGATCGTATTGACTTTGAGCTGTTCTGTGTGGAAGCCTTTCATAAGCCTGATGCGAAGGCTTTCGCCCTTCGCCGTGACGCGGTCGCTGATCAGGTATTCCTGCTGGATCTCCTCCGGGTGCTGCATCGCCCAGTTGTTATCCTTGCGTGTGGTGTAGTAGGTTGCATATATTTTGGCATTTTGGTTCAGGAGCTCTTCGGGCATGGTCGTGCCGTCGCAGTCGCGCAGGGCATCTGCGCCCAGCAGATTTTTCAGCCGGATCGTCTCATCAACCATATCTACATCTGTCGGCAGCGTCAGTCTGCCTGTGTTTTCCATATTCATTGTACGGCCTCCTTTTTCGCGTGTTTATTGATACTTTTTGTTGTAAAGATAGAGGAGAACTAATATTCCGGCGAGCCCGGCAAGCATTGTCAGAAGCCCGGCAGGTCCGATGTTGCGCTGGCCTGTTATGATCAGTGCCATGCTGGCGATGAAGACCAGCAGGTAGAGTACTCTGATGATGTGTTTCATATCCATACCGCCCTCATTAAGGTGTGTGATCCGGGAGGCTTCTGTGCATCTGGTAAAGACCAGGTATGTAAAAACTCTGGGGACACATAGATGCTTGTATGGCAAACGTTTGTCTGCCATAAGCGATTATTAAATATGGTTTAAGTATAATGGAAATATTATTTATATTCAATCTGATTGTTGCTTGATATTTTAGAAATCTTGCTTTTGGATACTTTTATTTAAATGAAAAGCAGATAATTTTTTGATATTGTGCATGTTATATAGTATGTGTACAAATATACTTTTATTTTTATACAAGTTATCAAAATGAAAAATTGAACTTTTGAACCCTTTTTTGAAAAATGTACCGGATATACAAAAATGGATAAAAAATAAATTTTAGAAATTTTTGAATAGTGGAACCTGTGGACAAAATATCTAAATTCTGGTATATATTATAATAAGAATGAATCAAACGTAAACAGGGGCAGCGCAGCGTTACTGTTTGCCCGTCCGCCAAAGTAGTGAATAGAACTGGGAGGAGATACCATGGGAAATATCAGATATTGTATTGAAGACAGAAAACCCTCTGGTTTTGACGGGGCCAGGCTTTTGTATGTATCCACCTCGAAATATGAGGGAGACTGGCAGAGCATACTGCACTCCCACCCGTTCAGCGAATTGTTTTATGTGGTGCATGGAAGCGGTACATTTGTTACGGAGGACATGGAGTTTCCCGTGTGCGAGAATGACATGGTCATCATCAATCCCCACGTGCAGCACACCGAGAAATCACTGTACACGACGCCGCTTGAATATATTGTGCTGGGAATCGACGGGCTCATGTTCTCGTTTGACAAGATTGCGTCTGTACAGGATAGTATCCTGATGCAGACTGCATTGGGTGATGTGTACAAATATAACACGCAGAATTCGTATGTGTACGCCTATCTGAACATCATGCTCGAGGAAATCACCAAGAAAGAGGAAAATTATGAGGCAGTCTGTCAAAATCTCCTGGAAGTGATCATGCTGTGCATGCTCCGCCACAACAATCTGTCCATTGTGCAGAACAGCAATGTCCTGCTGAACAGGGAGTGCGCCCGGATCAAAAAATATCTGGACGCCAATTATTCGGAGAACATCACGCTCGATACGCTGGCGGCTTTCTCCCACATGAACAAATATTATCTGGCGCATGCCTTCACGAAATATATGGGTGTCTCCCCCATCACGTATCTGCTTCAGAAGCGGATCGAGGAGGGGAAATCGCTGCTCAGCTCCACATCGCATTCTATCTCACAGATTTCGACGATACTGGGATTTTCCTCGCAGTCCTATTTCTCGCAGGCGTTCAAGAAAGCGACCGGAAGGACGCCGGTTCAGTACAGGAGCGAGAGCAAGCGCGGCGGTGTGGAGAAACGGGAGGCGGGGGCTGTATTAGAGCGTGTTTGAAGGCCGATGAATCAGTAGTAATTTCTATCAGGAGGTATGGACGATGACAATAAATACAAATACAATGGTTTCTATTACGGAAGCAAATCAGAATTTTTCAAAAGTAGCAAGATTAGTGGATGAGCATGGGACAGCTGTTATATTAAAAAATAATGTACCAAGATACCTTGTCATAGATTTCAGTAAAGCAGAACATGATGCTGTTGCATCAAATGAAGATGTGTTGAGTATATCTCAGAGATTGATTGAGAAAAATAAGGAATCTTATGAGGTGCTTGCAAAATGATAAAGCTGACAAAAGAACAGATTCTATTGCTTCATGCTCAGTTAATAGAGACTACCGGAGGAAGCGATGGGATCAGGGACATGGGTCTGCTTGAATCTGCATTAGAAAGTCCGTTCCAATCTTATGGTGGAGAAGAATTATATCCAAGCATACAGGCAAAGGCAGCGAGACTTTGTTATGGACTGGTTAAAAATCATGCAATGATAGATGGCAATAAAAGACTGGGGTGCCATACGATGTTAGTCTTTTTGGCATTAAATGGTTATGAGATGGAATATGCACAGAAAGAGCTATCAGATTTAGTCTTAGATATAGCGGCGGACAGAAAACAGTACGATGATATTTTACATTGGTTGTTGGTGCATCAGATGTAAGCCAGATGGTTTGAAACTTGACAGACAGGAGGGGCAACATGCATTTCGTGGATGCAAAGGGGATATTGTCCGCCCAAAACGGCATGAATCTGTACAGGGGCTGTACGCACGGCTGTATCTACTGTGACAGCAGGAGCACCTGTTATGGATTTACACATGAATTTGAGGATATCGAGGTCAAGCAGAATGCGCCGGAGCTGCTGGAGAGGACGCTCCGCTCCAAACGCAGAAAGTGCATGATCGGGACAGGCGCGATGTGCGATCCGTATATGCACTGTGAGGAGACGCTTGGGCTCACGAGAAAATGTCTGGAGATCATTGACCATTATGAGTACGGTGTGGCAATCCAGACGAAATCCGACCGGATCCTGCAGGATCTGGATCTGCTCGGGAGTATCCACAGGAAAGCGAAGTGCGTCGTTCAGATGACGCTGACGACGTATGACGAGGAGCTTTGCAGGATATTGGAGCCCAATGTATGTACGACAAAGGACCGGGTAAGGGCACTAAAGATTTTTCGGGATCATCAGATACCGACGGTCGTCTGGCTGTCGCCGATCCTGCCGTTTATCAATGACACAAAGGAAAATATCGAAGGGATCCTGGAGTACTGCATCGAGGCGAAGGTGTACGGCATCATCTGCTTTGGCATGGGGGTGACGCTGCGCGACGGCGACCGCGAGTATTTCTATGCCGCGTTGGACAGGCATTTTCCGGGTATGAAAGAACGATACCGGAAAAAGTACGGTCACGCCTACGAAATACAGAGTGATCGGAACCGGGAGTTGATGGCGCTGTTTCGGGAAAAATGCCGGAAGAACGGCATCGTGCATGATGTGGACGCCTGCTTTGACTATCTGCGGGAGTTCCCGCAGAAGTATGAGCAGTTGAGGCTGTTTTGAGGATTGCTATCGATATTCTTAAAATGTAAATGGTATCTCATCAAAGTACTGGTAAAATTCAGTATTACCCCAGGAAGCCTTCGGTCTGTAGTCATAGTAGACGCCGTTGACGCCAAAATTGGGACAGCTGTCGGTCGCCATGGACAACCTGATGACGTTTCCGTCGGCGAGGGTCAGCTCCAGGCAGGCATTCTCATTGCCGCAGCCGGCGCCCCATAAGATGTAAGTCGCGTTGGAGAACCAGTCTTCGAATAGCGCAAGGATCTTCTGATCGGTGATGGTCTGGCTGTAAAATTTCCAGTCTGTGAAGATACTGCGCACATCCAGTTTTGCGGATACGATATCATGGATCTGTGTGATGTCGACCTGTTCATAGCCGAGCTCATCTGACAGGGTCTGCTGTACAAGGTTGCAGAGCGCTTCGTTGCGGACAAGGGATTCTGCAAAGTCATGTTCCGGGTCGGGATCGGTTGTATAGAGATAGCCGCCCTCGAAGACTGTGTAGGCGTAGCCCTTATAGTACAGTTCATAGCCTGTTTCTTTCAGTCCTTTTTTGACGATGACGGAGAGATCGCCATCGTCCTGCCAGTCGGGTTTGGTTTGCTCCATCAAGGATATCAGCCGGCGCTGTACATCACCGGAAGGGATATAGAAATATTCCATATGGTCCCTGAGTTCGGAGGGCTGTACGCCGATACATACCTGGTCAGATTCCGGGTCGGCGTACAGCGTGATGCCGTGATAGACCATGCTTTCTGGATCTGCTGCAGTTTCGGCATCGAGCCCGGCCGCGGTCTCTGTACTGATCTCAGTCTCAGATTCTGCCATGGTATTCTCAATATGGATCTCTGTATTGATCTCAGCATTGGTAAGGGCTTCTGTATCGGTACGGGTTACCGGTGGGTCTGGCTGTGCGTCATCTGTCAGTCTGGGCGGATCCTGTGTACCGCCGTCATGTACGGCACTGCCATAAGTGCACCCGACGATGCCGCAGCAGAGAACAAGTGTTGCTGCCAGCGTGGCGATCCTGGTGCGGGGTCTGTTTTTTAACAGACGGATCCTTTTCTTCATTTCTTGCATACCTCCTGCGGCGCCGGTCCGGTATCCTGCCATGCGCATACCTGGCGTCTGCGACAGCATTTCGGCAGCCAGGATCAGCGTCCTGGCATACTGGATGTGGTTTTCTTCCCCGATGCGTTTCAGGGTGCCGGCGTCGCAGGCAAGCTCACAGTCGTTTGCGGACCGGTATGCTGCCAGCCACACAAAGGGATTGTACCAGTATATGCATATACAGATGCATCTTACTACAGTCCAGAGGTGATCCCTGTGTCTGAAATGCGTGTATTCGTGTGCCAATATGTAAGCAAGCTGTTCTTCGTCAAAATGAGCTTTCCTGTCGACATAGATCGCGGGGGCAAAGAGTCCGGTCAGGCAGGGCGTGCCAAGTCCGTCTATCTCAAAAATAGGAAGCTTGTCTATATATCTTCCCGTCAGAATCCGATCATGCCGCAGCCAGCTTCGAAAACGGACGGCACTCCACAGAAAGATCCCGCCGCACAGAAGAATGCCTGCGATCCACAGTGCAGTGAGGATCACTGATATTTGGAAAAAGGAAATCGGCGCGGTCTGTTGATCTGAAGCATTCTGATCCCAAAATGCTGGATTTAAAGCATTTTGATTCAAATTATTCGGATCTGAGTTTTTCTGATCCGAGTTTTTCTGATCCAGAGCATTCTGCTCAAGATTCTGATCTGAGATAGAGGCGTCAGGATTGCCGCTTTGTGTCAGCGCTGTGCCTGTGTGTGCGCCGGGGCGGTAGCCTGTGCCGCCGCTTTCCAGAGCAGTCTGATCTACAAGATTGAGAACGCTCATATGTGTCTCGAAGGCGGGCAGGGGGATCAATAATTTGACGACTGCCAGCAGCCACAGCGCGTATTTCAGGCATGGATCGATTCGCTTTTCCAACAGGGCTGAGAGAAGTAAGAGGAACAGGATCAGCAGGGTTGAGGTTATGATATGGTCTATCATGGTTACCGGCCTCCTTTTTCAAGAGCGGGATTGAACATACTAGTGTTACTTGTGTCGAACAATTTTAGTATAGCAAACAGGTTGACGGATGTCAACCTGTTTTTGGAATCCAAACGATTCCAGCCTTGTCATTGGTGCATAATCAGAGTATACTGTTATTAGTTAGCTTATGTGAATTTTAAGTCTTTGTATGATACATCGTTTGGGCCGGGAAACCAGAAGAGCAGTGTGATGCTGCGTTGGTAAGAGAGGATCATATATGAAAATCAGGGAAATGTTCGAGACACTTCAATTAAATAAGATTTTGGACAAGGGGGGCGGGACGCACCGCCAGTTGTTCACGCCGTGGGGAGAGCGCATCGCGCAGGAGCAGGCAGAGGTCGTGCTGACAGAGTATCCGAGGCCGCAGATGGTGAGGAGGAATCATACGATCCTGAACGGTATCTGGAAGTATGCGGTCACGGGTGATGACACAAGACCTGTGCTGTGGGACGGAGAGATCCGCGTGCCGTTCTCGCCGGAGACGGAGCTGTCCGGCGTGAACCGCCAGTTGAAACCGGACGAGTACCTGTGGTATGAGCGCAGGCTCGAGATCGACAGGATCCCGGCGGGGAAGCGGCTGCTCCTGAATTTTGGCGCCTGCGACGAGCGGTGCCGCGTTTATGTGAATGATGAGCTGGCAGGGACGCACTCGGGCGGCTATCAGGCGTTCACGCTTGACATTACCTCCTGCATACAGACGGGCAGGAACACCCTGCGCCTCTGTGTGCAGGACAGGAGCGATACTTCGTACCATGGCAGAGGCAAGCAGATGCTCAAAAACGGCGGCATGTTCTATACTGCGCAGAGCGGTCTGTGGCAGACGGTGTGGTGCGAGTGGGTGCCGGAGATCTATATCCGGGAACTGCGCATCACCCCTGATTATGATCATGACAGGGTTGTCATCGAAGTGACTTCCAATCAGGTGATCTCCGGGAAGGCAGCGCCCGACTCTGATAAGGCGGTGCTTTTTGGGACGGATATTTCCAGCGAGAATGCGGATACGACAGAGATCCCATGCAAGATCCTTCTGTTTGACAGAAATCATATCGCTGGTGAGAAGAGGACAGTCGTCACGGCGGAGGAAAAGGCTTCGATCACGATGGACGTGCCGGACAAGAAGAGCTGGACGCCGGAAGATCCATTTCTGTATGAGCTTAGGATCGTTTACGGCGAGGACATGGTGGAGAGTTATTTTGGCATGCGGTGCTTTACGGCAGAGCCGGACAGGGACGGGATCCCCAGGCTCTGTCTGAACCACAGGCCCTATTTTCAGAAGGGGATCCTCGACCAGGGCTATTATCCCGAGAGCCTGATGACGCCGGTGAGCGACGAGGCGATGATCTTTGATATCGAAACGGCAAAGGCGAAGGGATTTAATATGATACGGAAGCATTGCAAGATAGAGCCCATGCGCTGGTACTACCACTGCGACAGGCTTGGGATGCTCGTCTGGCAGGATATGATCAACGGCGGAACGACTTACAACCTGGTCAAGACCTGCTATATCCCGACGGTCCTGTTCCCGCTCCGCCGCAAGTGCGACAACGATTATGCCTATATGTCCAGGGCGGACAAAAACGGCAGGGAGGAGTGGAAGAAGGAGTGTGTAGAGACCGTGAAGCAGCTCTACAACTGCACATCGATCTGCATGTGGGTGCTCTTCAATGAAGGATGGGGGCAGTTTGATGCGAAGGAGAACACCGATATGGTGCGCGATATCGACAGTACGCGCATCATTGACGCCCACAGCGGCTGGTTTGACCAGGATGCGGGCGATGTGAAGAGCGAGCATATCTATTTCTTTGAGCTGATCGCCAAAAAGAGTAAAAAGCCGTATGTCATATCGGAGTTTGGGGGGATATCCCATGCGGTGGAGGGGCACATGTATTCCGATAATTATTTTGGATATGGAAGCCACAGCGATATGGAAGCGCTGCGGGATGCATATGCTGCGCTTGACCGGCGAGTGGAGGATCTGAAAAAGGAAGGGCTGTGCGCGTCGGTGTACACACAGCTCACCGATATCGAGGAGGAGACCAACGGTATCATGACGTATGACCGAAGGGTGCTGAAATTATGAGAAAGAAGATGATCGCGATCATAGAGGATGATGTGCACATCGGGGACATCATCGAGGAGAGCCTCCGCAGGGAGGGGTATCGGACCTGCCGCGCGTATTCGGGCACGGAGGCGCAGTATCTGCTGGCAGATCAGAAAGCCGGGCAGGAGCTGGATCTGATCCTGCTGGATCTGATGCTGCCCGGCATGACCGGGGAGGCGCTCCTGCCGCAGATCCGGGATATCCCTGTCATCGTGATCAGCGCGAAGGTTGGCGTGGACGATAAGGTGGAGGCATTGCTTGGCGGCGCGGCGGACTACATCACAAAGCCGTTTGCGATCAGGGAGCTGCTCGCCCGCATCACGGTGCAGTTACGGAAGCGTGATGTGTCTGCGGGTGCGGGACAAGGCGGAGATTATTGCAAAGGTCAGGATGAGGGAAAACTGTCCGTGGGAGATCTCACGCTCGACCTTGTGCTGCGCGAAATTTCATCAAAAAAGCCGGTGAACGCGCAGCTTGAGAACACAAAAACGGCATTGGTGTCAGACGGCGCGTCGGTCCGTCTGACACGGACAGAGTTTGCGATTCTGCGCCTGCTGATGCAGAATGCCGGACAGGTTTTCTCCAAGGCCGCGATCCTAGACTGCATCAGTGCGGACACGCCGGACTGCACAGACAGTTCATTGAAGCAGCATATCAGCAATCTCAGGAGGAAACTTGCAGAGATCGGCGAAGCGGACTGCATCGAGGCGGTCTGGGGGATCGGGTTCCGCCTGAACCTCTGAATTTCAGAAAATCTTTACCAAATCTTGACTGATTTCTTTACCGGTTTCTTGAACCTTATGCTTTACTATGATCTTAACACAGTTCCTCATATCTGTGACAGAACAAGGCTGCAAGTGGTCGGAAAAAGAAGAAAGAAGGTAGAGAAAAATGGATTACTGTCTGACAACAAACGCACTCTGCAAGCACTACAAGGATTTCAAGGCGCTGAACAACCTGTCCATGCACGTGCCAAAGGGTGCGATCTATGGTTTTGTGGGAAAAAACGGCGCGGGCAAGACGACGTTGATCCGCCTGATCTGCGGTCTGCAGATGCCGACGGCGGGATCGTTTACCCTGTATGGTGTGGGCAATACGGACAGAAGGATCGCAAGATGCCGCCGCAGGATCGGCGCGGTGGTGGAGACGCCGTCGGTATATCTGGACGCGACGGCAAAGGAAAACATCAAGGAGCAGTACCGTGTGCTCGGCATGCCTTCCTTTGGCGGGGTTGATGAGCTGCTCGCGTTTGTCGGTCTGGAAAACACGGGAAAAAAGAAGGTGCGGAATTTTTCGCTCGGCATGCGCCAGCGGCTCGGGATCGCGATCGCGCTGTGCGGGGAGCCGGATCTTCTGATGCTCGACGAGCCGGTGAACGGTCTCGACCCGCAGGGGATCATAGAGATCAGGGAGCTGATCCTGCGCTTAAACCGCGAGCGGCAGATCACGGTGCTGATATCAAGCCACATTCTTGACGAACTGTCGCGGCTCGCCACGCACTACGGCTTTATCGACAAGGGCAGCATGGTGCGGGAGATCAGCGCTGATGAGCTGGAGGCGGAGTGCAGGAAGTGTACGCGGATCGTGGTGAGTGATACGAGACTTTTGTGTATGGCACTTGACCGGATCGGATTGGAGTACCGCGTGGTGTCCTCCGCAGAGGCGGACGTCTACGGGGAGATCAGGGCGGCGGATCTGGTGCATGCGCTCGACGCGGCAGGCTGTGAGACGATCTCCATGCACGAGAGAAATGAGAGCCTTGAAACGTATTATATAAATCTGATCGGAGGTGGGCAGAATGCGTAATCTGCTGTCGGCAAATTTTGCAAGGCTCTGGCGGAGCAGGCTTTTCTGGATCGTGGAGGCAGGCGTGTTCGCGTGGGGTGTTCTTGCGTATTATCTGTTGAGGGTCAATACGGCGAACGGTTATCCGTTCGTGAATGGAAACAGTTATTTCTTTAACCAGATGACGTTTGTGGGAGTCACGACCGCGTGCTTCAGCGGATTGTTCATAGGGACGGAGTACAGTGACGGCACGATGCGCAACAAGATCAACGTGGGACACAGCAGGGTAACGATCTACCTGGCAAATCTGGTCACAGTCACATGTGCGGGGTTAGCGCAGTTTGCGGCATACACGCTGGCAGCATTGACAGCGGGACCGCTTCTGACAGGCGATCTGGTGTGGAGTAAGCTGCACAGTCTGCCGGAGACGTTTGCGCTCGCTTTTCTGTCGATCTGTACGAGCGCGGCAATAGCGGTGCTGATCTCCATGGTGGTGCAGGATAAGGCAAAGGCGGTCCTGCTGAACGCAATGCTCTCCATACTGATCCTGGCAGCAGGCGCGTCAGCACTCAAAGGCCTCCTGCAGCCCCCGATGACAGAGCGGGTGTACAATACGGGAACTGGGGAGTATGCGTATGCATCGGAAGAAAATCTTGGAGATCTGGAAAAGCTTGGAATCGAGATGGTGCCCAATCCCAAATATCTGAGCGGGACGGAGCGGAAGGTCTACGAATACATTTCCGCGGTGCTGCCTACTTCGCTGGCACTCTCTTGCTCGCTGGACGAGGTGGAAAATGGGTATGACCGCTTTTCGGGGCTGCAGGTATTTGGTACACTGGCGGCGGTGGCAGTGCTCTCCGGCAGCGGGATACTGGTGTTTCGCAAAAAAGATCTGAAATAAGGATAAGGAGGAGAGAGATGGTTTCATTTCCATGGGGCATAGTCTGCGCTGCGGGGGCAGTTGTCATAGTGCTGCTGGTCACAAAGATCATATTTCTGTATCGGGATCTGGATGAGATCGGTGCACAGATCAAGGATCGTCTGGACGGGGACACGAACAACCGGATCTATGTCCCGGGAAATGACAGGCATGTCAGGGCGTTTGCGGATCGTCTGAACAGGGAACTTGGCATATTATACGAAAACCGCCGCAGATACCGGAATGGCGACAGGGAGCTCAAGGAGGCTGTCACCAACATTTCGCATGACCTGCGCACACCGCTCACGGCGATCTATGGCTATCTGGAGCTCGCGGATGCGGAGCTGGGAGACGGGAGCGCGGCGCATTATCTCGCGCAGATACGCGATCGCGCGGATGCGATGTGCACGCTCACGGAGGAACTGTTCCGGTATTCCATCATTCTGTCCACGCCCCAGAAGGATGCTGGAAGGCAGGGAACGCCGGCTGATGCCGCAGCGGACTTGGATTCCGATAAGACGAAAGTGGTCCTGAACCGTTTTCTGGCAGACTGTCTGTTGTCTTATTATGATATTTTCATGCAGAACGGGATCGAGCCCCAGATCAGGATCGCGGACGAGGATGTGGTACGTTTTCTGGACGAAGGAGCGCTGAAACGTGTATTCTGCAATATACTGGACAATGCCGTCAAATACAGCAGGCCCGCCTGGGACACAGGTGACAGTGACAGGTGTTCCGGGCAGGCTGTGCTGTCTGTTGAATTATGTCCGGACGGTACGATCACATTCCGCAACAGTGCGCAGGAGATGGACTGGGTGTCCTGCGAACGCCTCTTTGACCGCTTTTATACCGTGGAGACTGGGAGAAACTCGACCGGTCTCGGACTTTCGATCGCAAAGCTTCTGACAGAGCGCATGGGAGGGAGCATCTCGGCGGCGTATGCAGACGGAATGCTTTCGATCGCGGTGCGGCTGTGATGGGAGACTGGGTGTAAGAATATTTTGATAGAAAGCAGGTGTTAAAGTATGCCAGAACATCAGACAATAGAATGGAAAGAATCATGGCATGATGAGTTTTTAGAGTGGATTTGCGGATATGCCAATGCTTATGGAGCAACACTTTATATAGGAAAAAATGATAACGGGGATGTTGTTGGACTTAGCGATAAGGAGAGGAAGAAACTCTTAGAGTCTATTCCTAATAAAATTACAGACACAATGGGTATTTAAATATTTTTATCGTTCCGGAAGCACGATGAGAACGATAACCGGAAAAGAGCTGGATAAAGCGATACTGAAATCACAGGGCAGAACATGGGATGGTATGCCGATCCCGAAGTTAAAAGTGACAGATTTAAGAAAAGAGGCAATCGATTTACTGAAAGAAAAGGCGATAAGAAGAGGAAGATTGACAGAGGAAGAAACAAGGGTTGATGATACAATATTGATGGATAACCTTCATTTAATTGATGAAGAGGGTTATCTGATAAGAGCAGCAATGCTGGCATTTTATAAAGATCCAGAGAAATGGGTTACAGGCTCTTATATTAAGATCGGCTATTTTGGAGATTCCGATGCTGATTTGAGATATCAGGACGAAGTACATGGTTCTCTCATTGAACAGGTGGATAAGACTATTGATTTAGTCTATACGAAATATCTGAAAGCATTGATTTTTTATGATGGCATTCAGAGAGTTGAGCAGTTTATGTTTCATCAGGATGCCTTTCGAGAGATTTTGCTGAATGCAGTTGTGCATAAGGATTACAGTAGCTGCAATCCGATCCAAATCAGTGTATATGAAGATAAAATGTACATTTGGAATGATGGCGAGATGCCATCTGAATTAGATTCTACAGATAAGTTGTTTATGAAGCATTCTTCTAAACCATATAATCCGAATCTGGCGGGTATTTTCTTTAAGAGTGGAATGATCGAGGCGTGGGGAAGAGGATTTGACAAAATCAGAGAAGCATGTGCAAAGTATAACGCGCCATTGCCAGAATATAATATGAGTACATCAGGGATTATGGTGCTTTGTAAAGCGTGTGATAAATATTTGGATATATTGCGAGATAATGGTCATCATGATCAAACTGGTTATGATGTGGTTATGAAGATTTTAGATTTTTGTAAAGAAGCAAGATCCATATCGGAAATTATGGAAAAATTTGGGTTTGACAGTAGGACAAGCTTTAGAAGGAAGTATTTAAATACATTGGTAAAAGAGGGTAGATTGAAAATGACATTGCCGGATAAGCCAAAAAGTAAAAATCAAAAATATTATTCATAATAGAATTCATGACCACATCATGACCAAAGTGGTCGTGATATGGTCATGATATTGAAATAGTGGGTACAATAAGGCTTGGAAAATCCTTTGGGGTATCTGACTGATATTTGCAGGGAACGTTTTCCCTACCCGTCCACTGTGTAATACTGCGCCTGGGCGTGCCACAATTCGCTGTATTTTCCGCGTTCGTCACATAGAAGCTCCTCGTGGGAACCGTGTTGGACGATGTGACCGTTGTCAAATACCACGATCTGGTCGCAGAAGCGGCATGAGGCGAGGCGGTGAGAGATATATACGGTCGTTTTGTCTCCTGAGATCGTGTTGAAATCAGAATAAACTTCATATTCGGATACCGGATCGAGCGCGGCGGTGGGCTCGTCCAGGAGAATGAACGGCGAATCTTTGTAGAGGGCGCGTGCGAGGGCGATCTTCTGCGCCTCTCCGCCGGAGATCTCCATTCCCGATCGGTCATATCCCTTGTAAAGATATGTGTGAACGCCTTCGGGCATCTCGTCGAGCCTGCTGCCAAAGTTGGCTTTGATCAGGCAGCTTCGCACCCTGTCCTCGTCAAAGGATCTGCTTGAAGCGACGATCTCTCCCAACTGGAATGCGAACAGGCTAAAGTCCTGGAACACGACTGAAAATATGGACATATATTCATCGTAATCATATTTTTGGATGTTCACGCCGTTGAGCAGTATCTCTCCTTCTGTCGGATCATAAAGGCGGCAGAGCAGTTTGATGAAGGTTGTTTTTCCGGATCCGTTCATGCCGACGATCGCGAGCTTTTCACCGATCCTGAATCGAAGATCGATATTTCTCAGCGCATAGGAGTCTGTGTTGGGATACCGGAAACTGACGTTTCGAAATTCCACATAGTACTCCACGTCGTCTCTCTTTTCGACCGTCAGGGAACCCTGATACATATTGTTTGGAATGTCAAAATAAGAGAAATAGCGCTTGAGATAATGGTTGTTGTCAAAAGCAGACTGGATCGTTTTGGCAGCACTGAGCAGGTTTTCCGCGAGCATCATGATACATGCCACATACCGGGCGATCGAGCCGATCGTTATGCCGCCCTGCAGGGCAGCGCAGATCAGGACGGCATAGATGCCGAATTTCAATACGGTGTTGAGCATCGTAACAGGAAGCGCCCACGCTGCTTTTTTATAGGAATTTTTCAGACCGCGCTCCCAGTAATCCTGATCCAGTGCCAGATAGGAACCGCCGACGAATTCGCCCATGTCGTAAAGACGTATATCTTTTCCTGCGCCGTAGTGCTCAATATAGCTCAGAAAATGTTCTGCGATGATATTCATATCGACAGATAATGCCATAAAATCCCGGTCCAGCGCATTTGTCTTTTTGGCCGCGTACAACTGAAACATCAGTGTGATGACCAATCCTGCCACGATGGCGAGCTTAAAACAGACTGGCACGGAGGGGAGGGCAAAGAATGAGATCGTAAGTGCGATGGAAGCGGTTATTTTTGTCACCTGTCCCGCAAACTGTTCAATATGCTGATAGAGATAGTACAGGTTGTGTCCTGTCTGGCTTTCGCGCCGGATGCGGTAGCGCAGTCTTGTAACCTCGGGATCCTCGATCGATCCATAGGCCATCTGCATGGCTTTTTCTGAATAAGACCAGTCCTCATTCCGCCACATCGCGTTGCTTGCAGCGCTTTTTTCAGAAGAAATATAGGTGTTGGTGAGATTGACGGCAAACACGATGCCGACAGTCAGTGCCACATAAAGGATCACTGTTTCGACAGGCGCTTTCGCGATTAGCGAGTCGATTACCTTCGCGGAGAAATAGATCGGGACATAACCGACGATCGATGAGAGAAACGCGCTCATGATCAGCAGTATAGTATATTTTCTGTTTACCGAGAAGGTGTACCGTGCCGCCCGTCTCAGAACCTGAAACTGTTCGCTAAGTTTCATCTGTTTTCGCCTCCTTCCATGTCCTCTTTGTACCAGCAGCTCTGTATGTCAAACAATTGTTTGTATGTTCCGCCTGCCGCGATGAGTTCCTGATGGGTGCCCTCCTCTGCGATGCAGCCGTTTTCAAGGAGAATGATCCTGTCGCAAAATGATGTGGAAGCGAGCCTATGGGAGATGAACAGCGCTGTCCTGCGTTCTGCCATCGCGTTAAATTCGGTATAGATCCTGCTCTCGGCGATCGGATCGAGCGCCGCTGTCGGTTCGTCCAGGATCAGCAGGGGCGCGTCTTTGTACAGCGCGCGGGCAAGCATCAGTTTTTGGGCTTCTCCGCCGGAAAGCTCCGTTCCGTTTTTGTGCACTTTTTTGTTCAGTTTTGTGTGGATCCCGTCGGGGAGCGCATCGATCTTGTCGCCCAGCCCAGCCTGACGCATACACCGTTCCGCTTTTTTCAGATCCGTATTTGTCGTGCTCTGGCCGGAGACGGTCTCCGCCAGTGAGAAAAAGGCCGTGCGTATCTCCTGAAAAACAGGTGAGATGAGTTTGTAGTAGTCTTCACGCCTGAAATCAGCCAACGCAGTCCCGTTGAAAAAAATCTCGCCGGACGTCGGCCGATAAAGACCGCACAGCAGTTTTACGAGCGTTGTCTTGCCGGCGCCGTTTAAGCCGACAAGTGCGAGCTTTTCCCCGCTTTTGATCCGGAGGGACAGATCGTGAATGGTATCCTGATCTGCGCCGTCATACCGGAAGCTTACATGTCGAAACTCGATCTCCGGAGCCGTGTCCATGTGATCGGCAGCCTTGGCGGTCCCGCTCCCGTCATACTCCGGATAATCTATAAATTCCCTGAGATCGCACAGTTTCAGGCTTACGGTATGGGCTGTGTTCCAGCAGGATATGATCCCGTCGATCCATGAGGCAAAACACGATATGGCGGCAAAATAGAGCACAAATCCGTCAATGCTGATCTCGCCCTGATAAAACATATGGATCAATAGGGCATATGCGCCGCCATCGCGCACGAGGATCACGATCAGGTCGGCAACCCGCGAGAGAAAAAGCCTTCTCACAGTGATCTTGTCCCATTTTGCCCGCTGTCTGGACAGATCATGGTAACATTCGCGGAGCCAGGAAGCCATACTGTAGATCCGGATGTCTTTTGCGGCCGAAAAGTCATCTGGAAGCTCCTCGACATAACCGAGCTTTTGATTCAGATCTGTCATCTTGCTTCTGTGAGCGTATTCCCACTGGTTATAAGCCCTGACGGAGAGGATGTTGACAACGGGGGCGATCGTCAGCAGCGGAACCAGCCAGGGGCTTGCCAGAGAGATCACAGAGCCGAACAGCATGTAACCCAATAGATTTTCGATCATTCCCAATCCACTGTATATAATGTCGGTGAGCGGCTGGACGCCGTCCCACATCTGAGTGGCAATGACCGCCCTGCTGGCAAGGTCACGGATCTCTTTCAGCTCATAAGTCTGATAGAACATTGAAAGCTGCTTTTGCGTTACGAGAGCGGTCATTTTGAGCCGGAATATGCGAAGCGCCGCACTTCGGATATGGTCAAGCGCCTGCACGGTGACCGATCCAAGCATGATCAGCAGCAGCACAACGCCCACCGACAGCATCGAATGGCTGAGTGTCTGACCGCCTGTCACCTCTGATATGATAAGCGAGGGCAGATAGATATCCAGATACCGGAGTCCGATGTTGACCGGTATGAACAGAGCGGTGATAAAGAAAGCTGTCCTGCTGTATTTTAAGAGCATTTTCAGCGACCAGGTAAAATTTTTTACCATGATGTCAACTCCTTTCGTTTCAGAATTGCAGCTTCTTATGGTATATCAGAAATACGAAAGGGTAGACGGATCTGTACACGGAATGCTTCTGCACGTACACGAAATGCAGATCACTCGACAGCGGGCACCAGAAACTCTGATGTAAAGGCGCCGTCCTCGCTGTTGTACTTGACCCAGCCGCCGTGCTCTTCAAGGATCGCCTCCGCGCGGCGCAGACCGAAACCGTGCACACCGCCCTTGTGTGTCTCGAATAAGGTTCCTGTCTTCCTTCTCTTTGTCCCGGCTGTGTTGAGCATGGAAAAATAGAGCATATTTCCTTTCATGGTGATGAAGATGCGGATAAAACGTTCTCCTGATACGCAGCAGCAGGCTTCGATCGCATTGTCGAGCATATTTCCGATAATGATGCTCAGTTCCAGATCCGAGATTGTCAGGTGATCGGGCACATTGGCTTTGACAGTCACGGCAATATTTTCTGCTTTGGCCTGTGCGATCTTTGCGGACAAAATGGCATCAAGTGACACATTGCCTGTTTTCAGCAGGGTATCCACATGCATTAGCTGGCTGTCAAGCCGTTCTATATAGGAAAGCGCGCGTTCGATCTCACCGGCTTCAAGCTGTCCTTTCAGCGTCTGCAGATGGTGATGGAAATCGTGCTTGTAACCTCTCATTTCTTTGTAGATACTCCGCACTTCGTTTAAGTGCTTTTCGGATTGCTCGGTCTGATATGCGACCAGCCTCAGATACGTTTTCTTTCTCATAAACTGCCTCAATTATGTTCGATAAATGCCCGGTGAATGTCGTCGTATTTGCCTCTTGAGAGCGGTAACTCGGTTCTGCCGACGCTGACGGATGTGCGGGAAATTCTGGTGATGTGTTTCAGGGAAACAAGATAGGAACGATGTACACGATAGAAATCATCGCTCAGCTTCTGCGCAAAGGCAGAGAGGTTCTCCTTGATCCTGTACTCGTTGTCCTTTGTGTGGATGAGGATATAATGGAGAAAAGATTCCACGTACAAAATATCGGATTCGTAGAGCCGGAGTGTCTCGCCGCTGCAGTTGATCACCACGGACAGGGGTTCGACTGACAGCCTTTGTGCGGCTTTATCCAGCACCTGCATCAGTTTGGCATCAGAGACAGGCTTGACCAGATAGTGGAGGGCATCGACCTCGTAGCCTTCGCCGGCGAACTCGAAGTGCGCAGTTGTAAATATGATCTCGGTCCGGCTGTCGTCCTTGCGGATACGTCTGGCGAGCTCGATCCCTGTCATGTTCTTCATCTCGACGTCAAGCAGGAGGATATCCCAGGTCTTGTGATCTTCATAATCAAATAAAAACGATTCGGCGGAATCAAACACACTGACGTCGCAGTTGCAGCTGTATTGCCTGCCCCATGCCGCCAGTATGGACAATATGTATTCAGTTTGATCCTGCTCATCATCGCAGACCGCAATTTTGTAGTTCATGTGGAAGCTCCATTCTTTTTGCAGCCGTAGCTGTATGATGTACAGCTTCGGACTGGTACTGATAATGTTTTCAAAAAGCCGTAAACACTTGAATTATTCTGGCAAGTTTGTTATACTGGCGGTCGAAAAGACTGACTGTTAAGTATAATGTGATGCGCACAAGCCACAATCTGAAAAATCTTATATGGTAATTTTTCAGATAGGAAATATGCCACTTCGTGGCTCGGCTGGCGCGAATATATTATAAGGCGGATTTGTGAAAGACGCAATCATTTTTTTGTGATAAACTCTTTCTGAAAATTGCAGGGGGGATAGGCAAAATGGTAACAGTGCTTTTGTCTGCCTCCTATTTGAGCATCCTGCTTGCGCCGGTGCTTTTCGGATGGATCGCACAGAATATAAGCATATCCCTGTTTCCGTATTATTTAAGTATTATGTTTATGGTCATGATAATTGCGGCGGTTTGGGCTGGACGGCGGAAAGACTGAACTGACAGGAGGAGATGATAAAAAGAACCTTGAGAGGGAGCTTCCGAACGAGAACCGACAGCAGAACAGGTAACAAGGACGGAATAGGCGGAGGGAGGAAGAAATTTATTGTGAATTTTATTGTAAAGACAAGCGTTTTTTCGTATAATTGAAGTGTAACAGGAGCAGGATAGATCGTATCTTGTGTCACAGATTTATTCCTTGACCTTTTTCAAAACAAGAGTTATCTGCTAAAGTTATATCAAACGCTCCACCCAGAGGACACCACTGCGACAGAGGATTCCATTACAGATGTGACAATCACAAATGTATTAACGGATAATTTGTATAATGATTTAGGTTTTATTGCTAATAATAAGCTGATGATACTTGTGGAAGCACAATCTACATGGACAGTGAATATTTTAGTAAGAGTTTTGTTGTATCTGGCGCAGAGCTACCACGAATATTTTC
>VSNO01000249.1 GCA_009774375.1 Lachnospiraceae bacterium | reverse complement strand
TGCCACCGCATTGCCTCCTTCCTCCGCCTTGTCCTGTCACAAATATCAGGCACTGTTTTTCACTGTTATTTAGGCAATGCTGTACAGTCACCCTGCTATAAGATATACACAGTTCAGATGTGTAACAGACCGCGTGATGGATTATTGTGAGTGGAAATCGGAATGGTTTCCACTCATTTTCATTGATTGAGAGGTGCATTGGGCAATGGAAACGAAATTAAGATTATATGGATTTAACAATCTCACGAAATCTCTGAGTTTTAACATCTATGATGTCTGTTATGCCAAAAGTGCGCGTGAGCAGATAGATTATATTGCCTATATAGACGAGCAGTACAACTCTGAGCGCCTTACCAAGATTTTATTTCGTGTCACGGAGATGATCGGCGCCCATGTGCTGAATGTGTCGCGGCAGGATTACGAGCCGCAGGGGGCAAGTGTCACGTTTCTCATCGCCGAGCCAAACATGATACCGGCGGGACAGAAGAGTGCGGCAAGCGCTGCGCTCGCCTATGAGGACACGCTTCCGCTGGGCGACCGCAGCGATGAGATCGTGGGACATCTTGACAAGAGCCATATCACGGTACATACATATCCGGAATATCATCCCGAGACCAATATCGCCACATTCCGGGTGGATATCGATGTGGCGACATGCGGGGAGATCACGCCGCTGAGCACGCTCGATTACCTCATAGGGAGCTTTGATTCCGATATCATTACGATGGATTACCGGGTGCGGGGCTTTACGAGGAACGTGGAGGGAAAAAAGCTTTTTATGGATCACAGGATCACCTCGATACAGGATTATATCGACCAGGCGATCCTGGACAAGTACGATGCCATTGACATTAATATACATCAGGCGAATATTTTCCACACCAAGATGCTGATCAAGGAGATGGATCTGCAGAATTACCTGTTCAACTCCGATATCTATGAGATCACGCCAAAAACGCGGCTGCAGATCAGCAACAGCCTGCGTCAGGAGATGATCGAGATTTTTAGCGGAACGAACATTTATTGAGATACGAAGGGGGGATCGCGATGTCTGACCAGTCAAGGGCTCCCATACTGGAAGCATTGGAGGAGATGAAACAAAACAGGCTCGTGCCTTTTGATGTGCCCGGGCATAAGCATGGAAAGGGGAATCCTGACCTGACGCGCTTTCTGGGAGAACAGTGTCTTTCAGTGGATGTCAATTCCATGAAAATGCTGGATAACCTGTGCCATCCGATGTCCGTGATCCGGGAGGCACAGGAGCTTGCGGCGGAAGCCTTCGGGGCGGCGCACGCATATTTTATGGTGGGCGGCACGACGTCCGCCGTGCAGAGCATGGTGCTGTCGGTGTGCAAACGGGGGGACAAGATCATCCTGCCGCGAAACGTGCACAGGAGTGTCATCAATATCATGATACTCTGCGGGGCAGTGCCCGTGTATGTCGACCCGGATCTGGACCGACGGCTGGGGATCGCGCTGGGCATGAAACTGAGCGAGGTGGAGAAGGCTGTTGCAAAGAATCCGGACGCGAAGGCGATCTTAGTCAATAACCCGACATACTATGGCATTTGCTCCAATTTAAAGGGGATCACGGATCTGGCACATGCGCACGGCATGAAAATGCTTGTGGACGAAGCGCATGGGACACACTTTTATTTTGACAGGGAGCTTCCCATGTCTGCCATGCAGGCTGGGGCGGACATGGCGGCAGTCAGCATGCACAAGTCGGGCGGTTCCCTGACGCAGTCCTCATTTTTTCTGATCGGTCCGGGCATGAGCGAGGGATATGTCAGGCAGATCATCAACATATCGCAGACGACAAGCGGTTCCTATCTGCTGATGTCAAGTCTTGACATATCGAGAAGAAATCTGGCGCTGCACGGTCAGGAGATCTTTGACAAGGTGCGGGAGATGGTAGCGTACGCGCGCGGGGAGATCAACCAGATCGGCGACTATTATGCATATTCGAAGGAGATCGTAAACGGGGATTCGGTCTATGATTTTGATATCACAAAACTCTCTGTCAACACGCTCCCGGTGGGGCTTGCCGGAATAGAGGTGTATGACCTGCTCCGCGATGAGTACGATATACAGACGGAGTTTGGAGATCTGGGCAATGTGCTCGCCTACGTGTCCGTCGGGGACAGACCGCGGGACATCGAGCGCCTCGTTAGTGCGCTCGCGGAGATCCGGCGTCTGTACAGGCGGGATCCAAACAGTCTGATGACCGCGGAATACATTAATCCGAGCGTGGTCTTCTCGCCGCAGGATGCCTTTTACAGTGACAAGCAGTCGCTGCCGCTCAGGGACTGCGAGAACAGGGTGTGCGCGGAGTTTGTCATGTGTTATCCGCCCGGAATACCGATCCTTGCGCCGGGGGAGCTCATCACAAAGGACATTCTCGACTATATCCTGTACGCGAAAGAGAAAGGCTGCTCGATGACAGGCCCCGAGGATATGGAGCTCACGAGGCTGAATGTCATGGCAGGCACGTGAGGAAGGGGAGATGGTTATGGAACTATGGTTCACTGAGAAGCACACGGAAAACGTGAAATTTTCCATACAGGTAGACAGACAGCTCTTCTCGTCACAGTCCGGGTTCCAGAGGATTGATATCTTTGCGTCGGAGGAATTCGGCAGATTCCTGACGCTGGACGGATATATGATGCTGACGGAAAAAGATGAGTTTATCTACCATGAGATGATAGTCCATGTGCCCATGTCGGTGCATCCCTGTGTGAGGAACGTCCTTGTGATCGGCGGCGGGGACGGCGGCACGGTGCGTGAGCTGGCAAGATACGGCGATATAGAGCACATTGACCTGGTGGAGATCGACGAGGAGGTCGTGACAGCCTGCCGGAAATACCTGAGGCAGACAGCCTGCGGTTTTGATGATGACCGGGTGCACGTCCACTATGAGGACGGTTTGAAGTTTGTGCGCAAGTATGAGGATGCGTACGACTTGATCCTTGTGGATTCCACGGATCCGTTTGGTCCGGGGGAGGGACTGTTCACCAAGGAGTTTTACGGGAACTGCTATAAGGCGCTAAAGGCGGACGGCATTATGGTCAATCAGCACGAGAGTCCCTTTTATCCGAATGATGCGACAGCGATGCAGAGGGCGCACAAGAGGATCGTGGAGTCCTTTCCGATCAGCAAGGTGTACCAGGCGCATATTCCGACATATCCCTCAGGGCACTGGCTCTTTGGGTTTGCCTCGAAGAAGTATCATCCGCTTGACGACCAGAACATAGAGCGGTGGAAGGCGCAGGGGATCCGGACGCGGTATTATAACGAGCAGCTGCACAGGGGAGCGTTCGCACTGCCCAATTATGTGGAGGAGATGCTTGAGAAATACGAGAAGGACTGATATATAAAGGATGATTGATATGGAAAGAAACGTAGAGACATTTCTCGGATGTGACAAGACATTTGACGAGGCAAGGATTGTGATCTTTGGCGCGCCGTTCGACTCAACGACGTCATACCGGCCGGGCACGCGCTTTGCGAGCAGGACCATGCGTGCAGAGTCCTATGGTCTGGAGACATACAGCCCGTATCAGGATCTGGATCTGGAGGACGCCGCGGTGTTCGACGGGGGAGACCTGGAACTGTGTTTTGGCGATGTGGACAGGGCGCTGGGAGCTATCACGGATTTCACGGCAAAGATCCTCGAGAAGGGCAGGCTGCCGCTCATGATCGGGGGAGAACACCTCGTCCCACTGGGGGCTGTGCGGGCGGTGGCGGCAAAATATCCGGATCTGCATGTGATTCATTTTGATGCCCATGCGGATCT
>VSNO01000248.1 GCA_009774375.1 Lachnospiraceae bacterium | reverse complement strand
GTTCGGGACTCAACACCTTGTCGGCAACCTTGCCGATCGCAAACCTGCACCTGGAAGGATCCTGCGGATCGTAATTGGCACACCCATAACCAAACGGGGTGGTAACGATATCCCCGCCGCACGCCGGACACTGGGCGCCGATCTTTTTTCGCGCGCCCAATCCCCTGGCGTCTTTTCCTGTAAACGGACTGATCTGCACCGCGAGCTGTCTTGTCAGATCCTTATCCCGGATCTGTATGGTCTCCCTGCGGATAAAATCCTCGAGCTTTGCGCGGTAGTCGTTCACGTCGACGGTTCCGTTGGTGATGCCGTCAAGCCCTTTTTCCCACGAGGCGGTCATCTTGGGATTCAACAGTGCAGGGACAGTCATGGCGACGACCTCGTACACCATCTCTCCGAAATTTTGCGGCGTGATGACCTGCGTCTTTTGGTTGAGGTTCAGATAGCCGATGCGGATCAGTTTCTTGATGATCTCCGCGCGGGTAGCGCTTGTGCCGATCCCGGAACCTTTGATCTGGGCGCGGAGTTCCTCGTCCTCGATGAGCTGTCCCGCATTTTCCATGGCAAGGATCATGGAACCGGACGTGTACCGTTTGGGCGGCGTGGTCTTGCTGTCGCGGATCTCAAAGCCCTTGACAGCAAGAAGGTCGCCCTGTTTCAGCGTGTCTGCGAGCGCGAGCAGCTTTTTGGGATTGTTCTTTTTTTCCGGGCTTTCCCCCGTTTTTGTCTGGGAAGCCGTGTTATCCTTGTTCTGTCCGTCACCTGTATTTTCGTCCTCGTCGGCGTCCTCGAGCGTTCTGCCCATGACTTCGAGATATCCAAGCACCTTGAGCGCCTTTGCCGAGGCAAACAGCGATTCCTTTTCAATGCCCACCACGAGTTTCAACGTCTGATATTCTGCAGGCGGATAAAAGATGCTCAGGAAACGCCTTGTGATCAAGTCAAAGACTTTGCTCTGAAGCGGTGTCAGCGTTCCGAGTTCTGTCAGTTGTCCCGTCGGTATGATGGCATAGTGGTCTGTGACCTTGCTGTCGTCCGTGTACTGCGTCTTTGCAATGTTTGCAAAACTTTTTTTCGTCAAAATATGATCTGTAAACCGCTGTGTCGGCGTGTATCCCTTTAATCCGTTCAGATTTTTGTCGATCTCTTTTGCGACGGCTGTCGTCAGCACCCTCGCGTCTGTTCTCGGATAAGTCGTAAGCTTTTTCTCATACAAGTCCTGCGCGACCTGCAATGCCTGGTCGGGGCTGATCTTGAAGCGCTTAGCACACTCCGCCTGCAGTTCCGCCAGATTGAACAGCAGCGGCGCCTTCTTTCTGGAGATGCCCTTTTCCAGCGTTTTGACGACCGCGTCCTTTCCCTCAAGCGAAGTGATCAGCGCCTGGGCGTCCTCTTTTTCCTTAAAGCCGTTTTCCTTGTAAAGCTTTGGAGATTCAAAATAGGCAGAGCCTTTTACGGCCTTCCACTCCGCCTCGATATCCGCCTCGGTAAAAGCACCCACAACCCTGTAAAACGAGGTCTCCTTGAAATTCCGTATCTCGCGCTCCCTGTTGACAACCATGCCGAGCACACAGGTCATGACCCTTCCCACGGCGATCGCGGTGTAGCCCTTTGTCGCCGCGGCATCGTTGAGCAGTTTTCCGTATTTGACGGACATGACGCGCGAGAAGTTGATGCCCATGGCGTAGTCCTCGATCGAGCGCATGATGCCGGATCGGCCGAGGTTCTCATATGCCGACATCGGCTTTGCCTGCGCCACGCCGCGCCGGATCTCATCCTCTGTCTGCGAGTCGATCCACACGCGCAGCTCCTGCATTCCTTTGCGGACACCGCCGAAATTGCGGATATTTTCCTCGATGGTCTGCCCTTCTTTTCCGGAGTCGCCCGCCCAGTAAACCGTGTCAATATCCTCACGCTGCAGCAGCGCATGAACGATATCGTACTGCTGTCTGACATTTTTGATGACGCCGTACTTGTATTTCTCAGGCAAAAACGGCAGATCCTGCAGCATCCACTTTTTGTAGCGGATATCATACTCCTCCGGATAGACCATCTCCACCAGATGGCCGACGCACCACGTGATGACGTATGTGTTGTTTTCTATGTATCCATTGTGTTTTCCTGACACCTGAAAAACTTTGGCGTAATCCTGTGCCACCGACGGTTTCTCGGTTATGATCAGTTTCTTTCCCAAGTTCTATTCTCCACCCTGTTCTATTTTTTTAAAGCCTGCAGCACCTGCGATACGGTCAGTTGAAGCGCATCGGGAAGCTCCGCCCGCGCAGGCAGGACTGCCTGATATACCTTTTCCGGAATATCCTCCAACGCAAATACCGGATCGCTGATCTCCAGCAGGTCACAGACCATTTTCTGGAATTCATGGTAGTCCACCAGGTCTTTGCTTCCGATATGGAAGATCCCTTGTAAGTCATGATCCAGAACATACTTTGCACACGCGCCGACCTGGTCTGCGAGCGTCACATTCACAAAGTCATTCGGATACGCTGCCAGCGGCTTCCTGCTCGCGCTGAACTCCCGCAGCGTCCGTATCCGCGGGCAGTCGGGCGCCCATACGGACGGAATGCGGAAAATGATCAGCCGACCGGAGAGTTTCTTCATCAGCATCGCTTCACAGTCCCTTTTAAACCTGCCATAATCCGATTCGGGGGCAGGCTGCGCCTCCTCCGTCCACGGCTGGGACAGATCCCCGTCAAAGACATTCGCCGTGGATATAAAAAGCAGTCTTTTTGACCTTCCGGCCAGCCAGTCAGCCAGCACCTCATGAAACCGATATTGCGCCTGAAAATCACCCCGCATGGAAGAAATCACGATCTCCGGGTTCTCTTTCTCCAGGATTTCTATCAGAGCGTCTGTGTTCTCCGCCTGCAGTTGATAACCGCCTTCCACTTCATGATGTCCCGCCGTGATGACTACCTGATGATCCTGTGATAAGCTGTCTTTGATGGCGCGCCCCACAAGACCGGTTCCGCCGAGTAATAAAACTTTTTGTTTTGCCTTCATTTTTTTCAACTTTTCTAATATGGCTATCGCATTAGGCTGTGTTGGCGTAAATTTCACACCACGTTTCAGCATACCCATAACCTTTTTTGCTTTCTGTTCAATTTCTTTAACCATATGCTCACTTGTCAGCATTAAATGATTTCCGGCTATAGTATATTCCCGTTCTATGTATTCGTCTGTTATCGGAAACATATCCTGTATCAAAAATGCACTCCGCCTGCTATCATCTAATTTCACAATATGGACAATGTCACAGGGTTTTCCTGCTTTTTCTTTTGTTTCTACAATTCGCTCATATTTATCAATCCGACTGGATAAAGGTATCATCCAGTAAATTCCTGTGCGTGTATCTTCAAAGCAATAATAATGTGGTCTATTTCCTGCTTTATTACCTTTAAGGTACGGATCATCCATATCTTCAAAAAATTTTTCCTTAATAATATAAAACCCCGTTTTCCTCATTTGCTTGTCCTCACTATGGAAAAAGTCCCCCGCCTTACGGCGAAGGACTATACTTTCAACCCAACCATTTATATACCGCATATTGGTCAGCGGTAAACTTTCAACCCGACCATTTATATACCACATATCGGTCAGTGGTAAACTTTTTTGTACCTATATTTTAGCAAGCACAAAAAGGAAAGTCAATAGGGCTTTCCTTTAAATTTTATGTCCTTTTATTGAAAGTTATACACTATTTTTATAGAAGCTTAAATGCATCACATTAAAAAATAGCATTTCCACATAGCCGTTTGTGTAACAATTTTATTAGAGTTGC
>VSNO01000247.1 GCA_009774375.1 Lachnospiraceae bacterium | reverse complement strand
TTTTTGGTACTCTGTTCACCGCCACTTGCATCTGTTATTCCCCCAGCTCAGCTGGGGGATTGATACTGTTTCATTCACCCGGTTCATGACCAACACCCCGCCTTAAACCTGCAAGCGCGGCCTTTCCCGCACTGAAATCCGCCTCAGCCAGCAGTATGTTTATTTTTTTGCCTACAAAAGATTTTATATCTGACTTTGTGTTCATTGTCTCTCCTTTCCATGTAATTGGGCTGCTTTAGGATAAATTTTTCGCAATTCACCCAAATACACGTTTAACGCTTGTGGTATTGTCAAAATCCTGCCCTCATCCTCCTTATATGCATAAATATTCTCACATCTCATATTAATAAACTCCTCAACAGCACCCTTAGCATAATAATAAGACTTCTGCTCCCACTGTTCAATCTTTTTCTCGCGTTCTCCCTGCAAAGGTTCAATCCCTGATAGCCATTCCCGAAACGCTATATTGATGTGAAAATAATAATTTTGTACAAGCATCGCCTTTATATAATTCGTTCCACCACCAAAAAGCTTACACACACTCGATGAAAAACGACCAATCGCCTTAGATGCAATATTCTGGCATTTCTCCACCTCATCAGATATCGCTGAAATCCACTCCCCGCCTAAGTCCATGAGCAAATCAGATGACATCGTCAATGTATTGTGAATGCTGTCCCCATATGTATACTTCATCTGATCGCCATATACAATCCCTATCATTTTAAAGGTGATCAGACGCTCTGACACAAACGTCTTTGTCTTATTTAATGTGCTTACCCACTGGACAACTCCAGGAATATGACCTGTACTCTGTACACACATTAAAGATGGAAATTCTTCCCATACCTGTACTGACGGATTGTGTATTCTGGGGATATAAGATACCCTTTCGGACTTCTTATCTACTTTCTGTTCTTTCCATAATGTCATAGGCTCATTAAAATCATTTTCTGTTGGATAAAAATCTCCACCAGCAGCCTGATACCCTACTACCCATCCGTCTTCCCTGTCAAGCTTAATGCGTCTTGACTGAATCGTATACAGTTCAGGAAGATTATCCGGCGGCGCAATTTCACGCCCCTGCTCTGAATGAATCTCCTGCTCCCATATCGGTCTTGGCAAATTCCATATATCCGTAGAATTTTTTAGCGGGCACAAATTTAACATAATGATACGGAATAAATCATCTCCATTCACCATGACCATCCCAAGCTGTCCAAGTCTGCCAACTCCCACAGGAAGATTCGGTCCTGGTGCTTTTTTATCCGTTTTGACATTTACACCATATGCATTTAAATGAATAATCCATCTAACTGCTTCTGCATAAGTGATGCGCTCCAGCCGTTCGCCCTCCGTCATACTAAAATGGTGTCTTGTCGCCTTGTTGTTGCTCTCTTTGAGATTTCCAACCAGACATTCTACTCCATACTCCGTTCCATATGACAGCTCATTCACCTGCCAGAACGGCGTCTCTGGGTGAAACAGCCAGAACCTCTCGCTGTATCGCTGAAAATATTCCCTTACTGCTGTCTCTGGAAACGACCCTCTCTCCCAATACTTTTTCCACCGCTCCAGTACAGTCTCATCATCTGAATCATTTTCCTCAGATATCTCGTCCTCGTTTCCATTTTCATCATATCTGTAAAAAATGGTCAGTGCCACCGCAAGCAGTACCCGCAATAATGCGGCATCCTGCGTAGGCATCTCTCCTGCAAGTCCCGCGTACTCCTGTGCATGGAGCATTGCATCCATCAGGGACACTTCTTTCTGTTCCAAAGATCGTGTACTGACTCTGATCCAGGGCTCTGTCAAAAGATTAAACTCCTTCTCCTGCATTGTTTTCCTCCTTCCGTTCATATTCCAATCCCTTATCGTAACTGTATGACAAACGGTGTCCATTCAGTTCTGCCTGGTTATTTTCATCCAGCAACAGCACTAATTCACCGCGTATCCACGGAGACTGCTGCCATTGTCTCAATTCTCCGGCATTAATATCCTCCAGTTCCCTGATCGTGTCATCAATATTGTACCGTGTGCTAAAGATATGCGGGAGTTTCAGGCGCTGTCTGGCAATCCTGTGAGCCTGCTCAAAATCCGGAACATCCGCCGCCAGGATTCCCTGCGCGGTCAATGGATCTTCGTCCACAAACAAAATCCTCCCATCGTGACTCTTTTTCATCAGCAGCACTTCAATAGACGACTCACTGTCCCGCACACAGGCCTCGGATAATTTTTCATCAGACTTTTCCGGATTCACTAACAGTTCATCAATTCCCTTTTTAGGCTTTGGCTCTATCATCAGATAGTTGCCTGCACACTGCTGTTTCCTTTGCATTTCCTTCTCGTACGCTGCAATGGCATCCGTGTATCTTTTACCATCCAGTCCCAGATCATCGTCCTCGTCATACACCTTCTGAACCAGATCGGGAATTTCTCCGGGAAGCCTTATTATATCAGTAAGCACTCTGTCCGTCCTCATCAGATGATACTCTCCGTATATTGTCTTTGTACCGGAATCATACAAACCATCTTCTTCCTGCAGTATGATACATTCTGGTCTCTGCAGCCGCCCGGATCTGATTCGCTTATGCCTGTGCAGCCTGCCGATCCGCTGCAGCAGCAGATCAACAGGGCAAAGCTGTGTCACCATGATATCAGCGTCGTAATCCAATGACTGTTCCAACACCTGCGTACCGATTAAAATCAATCGATCTCTGTCGCTTTCCCCTGACGTCTTTCCCATCTTTTCAAGCACCAATCGTTCCTTTTCCATCCGGTCCGGCATGGTATACTGTGCATGGTACAGGATAACGTAATATCCTTCCATCTGCCTGCTGCACTCCGCGTAAAGTTCCTGGGCCTTTTTGACCGTATTTGCTATAATGCAGGCGCATCCGCCTTCCTCCAGACGATCTCTCAGCAAACTGAACATTTCCTGCGTGGAGCCGATTCTTTTTATGCGGACGCGTTTTTCCGCCGTCTTACATTGAATGGCTTCCTGCCCGATACACTCCCCGTCTGTCCACGTGATAAGCGGATAGGCCTTCCTCTTCTGCCAGCCCTCCCTGGACTGTGTGATTTCTGCCTTGCGCTTATTCAGATGATATTTTGAATAAGCTTTCGCATAACATTCAACGAGTTCCTTTCGGCGCCCGGATGGCAGTGTAGCTGACAACAGCATAACTGGTACTTCATACGCCGCCATCCATTGAAGCGATCGTTTCAGATATTCGTACATATAGAGATCATACGCATGACACTCATCGATCACGACTACTTTTCCTGCCAGTCCGATATGCCTCAGCATAAAATGCCGCTTCCGCAGGGACGCCATGAGGAACTGGTCAACCGTACCGATCACAAAATTGGACAGAAGCGCCTTTTTATTCCCCTGAAACCATGGATGAACCTCAACCGCATCCTCACTGTCCTCTCCATTTGCTATGCAGGCTCTGCTCTCCATCAGCAGACGGTTATACTGCTCATGAAATTCTGCAGAACCATGCGCCAGACAGATTGCATTTCGCATTCCCTCTGATACCTGACTGCTCCACGCATACAATCTGTCAAACAGACCGTTGCTGGTCGCCTGGGTGGGAAGACCAAAGAAAATGCCGCCTTCCTGTTTTCTGGATGCCAGCACTTCCGCCGCCGACAGCGCCGCCTCAGTCTTCCCGATCCCCATCTGAGCCTCAAGCACAAACAACCCCGGATTTTCACAGGAATTGACAATTTGAAACATCGCTTCCTGAATCTCATTGGGCGGAAATCCAAACCGGTCTTTAAATATATTCTGATCCATGTAGTTGACTTCTGAGCGCCAGCTGTCCGGAAATTTTAATTTGCGCCATCCGTCACGAACCCTTTTCGGATACAGGCTTACTCCCCATAATCATCAACCGATATCAACGGAAAATACGTCGGATTGCTTG
>VSNO01000246.1 GCA_009774375.1 Lachnospiraceae bacterium | reverse complement strand
GAGTCTCGTGGGCTCTGATATGTGTATAAGAGACATGTAAAAGAGAGGTGGTATTATGGCTGAAAAATATGATGATATCAGAGAAATTTTCTGCAAATATGACGCGTCTCTCCTAATTGACGACGCCAGAAAACAGGAAACCTTAGAACAACTGCAGCTGGATCAGAAGGCGCAGGCGATGTTATCGCCGGGAAGAAACCGGAAGCACCTGGACTTTGCGATTCTGAAGTATCAGTTCTGTTACATGGACAAGACGATCCTGTTCCTTCATCTGGCGGTCTGTCTGGGGATCATTTTCCTCGGGAGATACCGGCATTGGGATCAGATCGCCATGATCGTGTCAGGCGTGCTGGGTGCACTGTCGCTGTTGGAGGTGGGCAATCTGTTCTTTGCGGGAATGACCGAGCTTGGGGAGAGCTGTTATTTTAACGTGCGCCAACTCACGGCGTTTCAGATGGTGTACTCGGGCGTGATCAGCCTTGCGGCATTGATGATCACGACGGTGTCTGCCGGTCTGAAATATCAGTTGGATATCATACGGACGGGACTCTATATCCTGGTTCCGTTTGTGTTTACAGAATGGATCTGTCTGACAGTGATGATCTCGGAGGCCGGAAGACGAAATCTGCTGCTGCTCATTGCAGCCGGCATCTTTTCCGGGGGATTCTGGGCTGTGCTCTCATCGATCCAGGTTCTGTATGAGTCGTCGGCACTGGTGTTCTGGGGCATGGCACTGCTTGCAGGCACTGGCATGCTGGCGATGCAGGTCAGGAGATTTTTCAATGCGCTGGATAAGGGGGAGATCTTATGTGCAGATTAGAATTGACGGGATTGGAAAAGACATACGGAAACAAAAAACATACGAAACGCGCCGTACAGAGCCTGACGGCAGGATTTGATCACGGGGTGTACGGGCTGCTTGGTGAAAATGGTGCGGGAAAGACGACACTGATGCGCATGATCGTCGGCATACTGAAACCGACACAGGGACAGATCACCTGTGACGGAATACCGATCGGACAGCTCGGCGGAGCCTACCGGAACCTGCTGGGATATCTGCCGCAGGAGTTCGGGTACTATAAGGAGTTCAGCGCAGTGCGTTTTCTAAACTATATCGCCGCACTGAAGGCGATAGAACCGCACACTGCAAAAGAACGCATAGCGCATCTGCTGGAAACAGTGGGACTGAGCGAGGACGCCGGCAGGAAGCTAAAGACCTATTCCGGCGGCATGCTGCGCAGGATCGGCATCGCACAGGCGCTTCTGAACGATCCGGAAATCCTGATCCTCGATGAGCCGACAGCAGGGCTTGACCCAAGGGAGCGGGTCCGCTTCCGGAATATCATCAGCGCACTGGGAAAAGACCGGATCGTGATCCTCTCGACACATATCGTGTCTGACGTGGAATATATCGCTGACCAGATCATGATCATGAAACAGGGACAGTTGATCAAATCCGGAACACCAGCGCAGATCCTGGAGCCTGTCGCGGGCTGTGTATGGAACTGCATCGTGCCTGCCCAGACAGCAGACAGACTCGAAGCAGCGTATGCAGTGAGCAATCTCAGAAATTACAATGGGGATGACCGCAGGGAACAGGTGGAGCTGCGGATCGTGTCAGGAGAGAAGCCGCACCCCGACGCGGCAGCGGTGGAACCGGTGCTGGAAGACGCGTATCTGTATTATATTGAAAAAGCTATTGAGGAGGATTCAAATGAGACTGTACAAGATCGAATTATATAAGATCTGCTCGAAAAAGATGTTCATATACAGCGCGCTGGCCTCGCTGGCGATCCTGCTGCTGTATTTCTGGAGCTATGTCATAAGCACGGAATCGACGATCAACGGTGTGAAATATACAGGTTATCAGGCTGTCAGGATGGACCGCGGGATCACGGAGGAGTTTAAGGGAGCGCTCACGGACCAGAAAGTAGCGCAGATCATTGAAAAATATGGATTCCCAAGCGGGGTAGAAGAGTTTTCCAATGTATTCACAGACAGAAATTATCTGAATGATTTTATCATGAATGGATTTTCGGACGGATATTTTCATGACTTTGAAGATTATCGTGTGGGAACCTGTACCTATCCGATCGCGGAGACGGAACTTGGCAAGGCAAGTGCCATGACAGGCAAAGCGCTTTTATTAGAGTACAGTTACGGATGGAAGGCATTCACGGAGGTACTGCAGACGGGATGCATCCTGGGGATCGCACTGACCCTGATCGCCCTGTCGCCGGTTTTTTCCGGAGAGAATTCTGTCAATACGCGGCAGATCTTATTCACCACGAAAGAGGGGCCGGCAAAGGATATCCTTGTCAAGATCGCGGCAGGAATAACTGTTGCGGCCGGGATCTATGCCGTGATCCTGCTGTTGGTTCTCGTGCTCTCGTGGAGCGTGTTCGGCCTGGATGGCCTGAACTGTTTCTACGGCCAGGTGATGCAGGGAGAGCCGTATATCAGTGACTGGAACGAATATCATAACGCCACCACCGATTATATGAGGGAATTTTTATGTTATTATGTCCTGTCCTGTTTTTTGGCGATGGCTGAGACCGGGGCGGTTTCGCTGTACTTTTCCGCACACTGCAAAAGCTCCCTGCAGTCGGTTGTAGCCGTCATTATCAGTATCCTGCTGCCGCTTCTCTTATTTATACTAAGACAGGATCAGAATTCTATATTTGTCATCATGAATGTATTTCCATTGATCTTACTCGGGATCGCGCTCATGAGTTTTGTCCCGGAATTTTCTAACAAAGGATATTCCTGCATCGCCAAAACCGTGTGCTGTGCGCTCCCGGCAGCCATGGGCTATTTTCTGAGATATCGTTTTCTCTTTTACGTATCACTTCCGATCTGGCTGATCATGGAGGGAATGTATTGGGATATAAGCATATGGAGAGAGATTTATCCATGGATGCTGTCCGCTGTAGTTGGTTTCGCGGCAGTGTCATCTGTGATCTTTCTTGTGTGCAGTTGGAGAAAATATAAGTGTTCGTAAAGAAACTGATTGAGAAATGCGGGTTCTGGGTATATAATAAGTACAGTTATACAATTCTAAAGATAAAGATCATAGTTTCAGAAATACAAGAGGAAGATCATATGCTGGAATACATATGCCCAAAATGCGGGACAAAAATATCTGTAAAAGAAGGACAGCGGCTGCCGTCGCTATACTGCAGGAACTGTATGAAGATTAATCAGTTGACTATGTTGAGAATGATACAGCCGCGTGACCTGAGACCCAATACATTAAAAAAGATACCGGAGGTATAGGCTGTGGTCATTGAGGGAATTTTTCAGGGAGAATCCCAATTCATGGAGTTTAAGGAAGATATCCCGCCTAAAAGCGAAAAATATATGAAAACAGTTGTGGCTTTTGCAAATGGCACTGGTGGAAAACTGATTTTCGGAGTGCAGGACAACACCTTGGCAGTGAAGGGCTTTGAGAAAGACGATGTGTTTCTGAAAATGGATGCCATTACCAATGCAATTTGTGACAGCTGTGAACCAAAGATCACACCGAATATCGCCATTCAGGAGGTCAATGGAAAATACGTGATCGTGGTGGAAATCTCATCGGGTATGCAAAAGCCCTATTATATCAAAAGCATGGGAATGATGGAAGGAACTTTTATCAGAGTTTCGGGTACGACAAGAAAGGCACAGGCATACACGATACAGGAATTCATTCTGGATGGTACGAACCGTAGTTTTGATCAAACAGAATCAGCGATGGTAGTCTCAGAAGCGGAAGTTTGTGCTTTTTGTGATAACATGTATCAATATGCCCTAAGTCTGTGTACCTCGGAAGAAGCAAAGCAGGCTATTCCAAAAGTAGGAAAAAAACAGCTTCTGTCGTGGAAACTGATTTCTGAAAAGAACGGAAAGATCATTCCCTCAAAAGGATATTTGCTGTTGAACGGCTGCAATGATGCATTTTCGGAAGCAACGATTCAATGCGCAGTATTTAAAGGGACTGTCAGAGATATCTTTATCACTAAAAAAGAATTTTCAGGCGCATTATATC
>VSNO01000245.1 GCA_009774375.1 Lachnospiraceae bacterium | reverse complement strand
GGATATTTATGAGCTTCCAGTGAGAACGATCCGTGAGATGATCGCCAACGCCGTATGTCATCGCAGCTATCTATCCCCCGGCAAGATACAGGTAGCACTGTTTGATGACCGTTTGGAGGTCACCTCGCCAGGGATGTTGGATAACGATATTACAATTGAAAAAATGAAGACCGGTTTATCTAAGATCCGCAACAAGGGGATTGCCGCTGCATTTTCGTATATGAATGTAATCGAGGCATGGGGCAGCGGTATCCCCCGAATGTTTCAGGATGCAATGGAATACGGCCTGAGAGAACCAGAGCTGATCGACATGGGAAGTGATTTCAGGGTAAACTTGTACCGGGCTGAAACGAAAGTAGATCAATTTGGCGTGATCGAACCCGGAAATTGCAACTTTGGTGCCAATGGTGCCAATGGTGCCAACTTTGGTGCCAATGGTGCCAACTTTGGCACCGATGAAGACGTTATTTTAAATTTGTTACGTCAAAATTCAAAGATCAGACAAAAGGAGCTTCATGAAGAGACAGGAATACCGATCAGAACGGTTAAACGGATCATGGCGGTATTACAGCAGAAGGGAAAAGTAGAACGTCAGGGCAGTAATCGCTCTGGAGAGTGGATCGTGAAATGATGCGAGTGGCTTTAGTTTCATTTCTCGGAAAAGCAGTGTTTACAGTAAAAACATAACAAGGAGGACAATATGGAACTAAAGTTTCGCGCAACGATACTTCAAAATGGAAATATGGATGCTGCCTATGTAGAAGTCCCATATGATATCAAAGAACTTTTTGGCAAAGGCCGTCTGCTGGTAAACGCCACTTTTGACGGCATTCCATACAGGGGACAGGTCGTAAAGATGGGCACCCCCTGCTATATCATCGGCGTAACCAGACAGATCCGCAGGCAGATCGGCAAGAGCTTTGGCGATACTGTCGAAGTTGTTCTGCAGGAAAGGGACAGCGAGGAAGCGCCCCTGTGGAAATGCCCCAAATGCGGGAAGACATTTCAGAAAAAAGGACAGAGTCATTTCTGCGGGGAAAAGCCGGAAAACATCGATGCATATATCCAATGCCAGGATCCGGATAAACAGGAGGCACTACAGCATATCCGTCAGATCCTCCGAAGCGCATTGCCGGAAGCGGAAGAGCGCATCTCATGGAGTATGCCAACTTACTGGAAAAAGCACAATATTCTTCACTTTGCCGCATCGAAAGGACACATTGGACTGTATCATCACACTTTAAGGAGGAACTCCAGGACTACAAGACCGATAAGGGGACGATCCGTATCCCTTACGGCAGGATTGATGACGCGTTGATCGCAAAGATCGCAAAATGGTGCTGGGAAACCGGAAACCATGCGTAACTTTATAAATATAGTCAAATTAAACATGCCATGAAAATTCTGATATCAGGATTTTCATGGCATGTTTGGTTTTAATCGGTTCTTGCAGATCAAATGTAAGGCAACTGAAAAGGTACTGTAGTCACCCTTATTGTCGGCATCTGTGCAGGGCTGCCGGCAGTGTGATCGCCTCCGTATGACTGCCCGTTGAATAGGATATTAACAGGATGTTCTCACAGATATCATGAAAATACCTGCGATTTTTGCGAAATATCCTGCGATGATATTGACATCCTATCAATTGATCGTTATAATATCAATTGATAGAATATGGCGTCGGAGGTGGCTTAGAATGGCAAACAGCGTGCTGATTGGCAAAATTCACATGGATTGTCCCATTTGTAATATGCTCCACGAGGTGGAAGAGCGGACTCGAATGACCAGCACCTTCATGAAAGGTGAAAAGGTATTCTATGAGGAACATTTTTACATTTGTACAAACAACAGCAGCACGAGCAATTCCGAAAGTCCGGGTGATCAAAAGGACAGCCGCGAATTTCAGCCAGAGAGCCTGGTAAACAGCAACCAGATGGCGGCGAGAAACGCATACCGCAGGACACACGATCTGCTTACTTCCGATGAGATCGTTGCGGTGCGCGAGAATTATGGCCTGACACAGGTGGAAGCGGCCAGACTGCTCGGCTGGGGGGAAGCGACCATCGCCCGGTATGAGAGCAAGGCAATACAGGACGAGGCTTATGACACGATGCTGCGCATCATACAGGAAAATCCGCTCCAGGCGATCGCTCTATTGGATAAAAACAGTGACAAGTTTCCGGAGCCGAAGAGAATGCAGATACGGACCAGGATGGTAGAAAGACTGGATTCTTACGGAAAAGAGTTTCTGAGCCGTCAGGTTTTTGCGGGTGAGTATGTAAAATTTTCCGTCCCTTCTGATTTTAACGGCTATAAGCTGCTTGACATTGACAAAGTTGAAAGCGTTGTCTCATACTTTGCAGAGCGGATCGCAGATCTATACAAAATCCAGCTCGTGAATCTGCTCTGGTATGCCGATGCATTATTCTTTAAAACCTGCGGCAACTCCATGACAGGGCTGGTCTACCGCCATGAGTCCATGGGAATGATGCCGATCGGTCATGCGAGTCTGACAGGTCTGAAAAATGTGATCGTGCAGGCGGAGGAGGACTATGAGTCATCCAGATATCGATTTTATCAAAATGCTGCACTGGATCCGTTCGGATTGTCCAAAAACGAAACAGCAGTTCTGGATACCACGATAGCCAAATTCAGAAATTATGATGCTGCCCTTATGGTCTCCTATGTCCAGGAAGAGGCCGCATACACGCAGACAGGGTCCGGAAATATCATTCCATACAGCCTTGCCAAAAAAATGCGTGCTCTCTAGAGCGTGTTTCAAGCTTACCAGATTCATATGCAGAGAAGGAAAGAGCAATGAAGAAATCAAAAAGAGAAATTCTATTTACAGTGGCAGCGGCGGCAATGCTTGCCAATAATATGACCGTATGTGCTGCGCCTGAGAGAATGGCAGACGGCACGATCTTCGATGCGGCGTACTATGCCGACACCTACCCGGATGTACCGGCAGAAGTAGGGACAGATCCTCTGGCATTATACCAGCATTATGTCAGTTTTGGGAGATCAGAGGGACGATCCGCGACCGATCCGGCAGATGCTGAACAGGTGTCCAGGATGCAGGCGGAGGTCCGGCAGCTCACGATATCCTTTGCCGGGGACTGCACACTGGGCGGTTTCAAAGGACAAGGCGGCGGAAATCTGTGGCGGGATTACTATAATCTATATGGAAACGATTACTTTTTCAAAAATGTGCGGGAAATCTTTGATCAGGATGATATCACTTACGTCAATCTTGAAGGTGCTTTGACGCCATATAAACAGGTTGCGGAGAAGAAATATCCGATCAAAGGCGAGCCGGAATATGTCGGCGCCCTCCAGAGCGGTTCCATAGAAGTGGTAAATCTGGCCAACAATCATACCTATGACTGCGGACAGGCGGGGTATGATTCCTGCAGACAGATTCTGGAAGACCATGGAATCGCATACTGCGGAGAGCTGGAGACATGTACGCTTGAGCGCAATGGCATCCGGACAGGATTTATCGGATTAAACTGCTGGTCAATGAACAATGCGCTGACAAAAAAGCTCCAGAACCTGATCCTTGAATTAAGAAATAACGGATGCAATATCATCTGCGTTATGTTCCACGGAGGGATTGAACGGGAATATGAGAGCAATGCCGTAACGGAATCATTTGCACATCGTGCGATTGACTACGGAGCGGATATTGTTGTCGGGGCACATCCGCATGTGGTTCAGGGCATTGAAGTATATCAGGGAAAAATCATCTGTTACAGCCTTGGCAATTTCAGCTTTGGCGCAAACAAAAATCCAAGCGATAAAGATACGTTTATCTTTCAGCAGACCTTTTTTGTGGATAATTCCGGAACTGCTTCCTATGGACAAAGCAAAATCATTCCCTGTAAAGTATCTTCAACAGACATTAAAAATGATTACTGTCCAACACCACAAACAGGCGAAGAATATGACCGCATCATGCAAAAACTCGCAAGGTGCAGCCTGAGATATCCTGTCAGTTATTTCGAATAAATGTATTTTTGGTGTATTTGTGGAAATAGGGGGAGTGACGTCTGTTTATTCGCAAAAGCATACTTTAACGAATAGTTGGGGC
>VSNO01000244.1 GCA_009774375.1 Lachnospiraceae bacterium | reverse complement strand
ATCTGTCTCTCAGATATGTCTCCAGAAATGCAAGTACCTTGTCCATCTCCTCGTCCGTTCCTATGGAAATGCGCAGATAATTTCCGATGCGCGGCTTATTCCAATGCCTTACGTACATTCCGTTCTCCCGGAGCGCCTCAAAGATCTCCTGCGCCGGAACCGTCCTGTGTGCGGCAAAGACAAAGTTCGTCCTGGAGTCAGGAAAGACAAAGCCAAGCCGCGCAAGCTCCCGCTTCGTGCGCTCCCTCGTCGCAGCCACCTTTGCCGTCGTCTCCGCAAAATACGCCTCGTCCTCCACAGACGCCACACCCGCCGCGACCGCGACCGCCCCCATCGTGTACGAGTTAAAAGAAAACTTGACGTCATTGAGATACCTGATCAGCTTCCTGCTGCCCATCGCGTAGCCGATGCGCATCCCCGCCATGGAGCGCGATTTTGAGAAGGTCTGCACGACAAGCAGGTTGTCGTATCTGTCGATCAGCGGCACACAGCTCTCCCCGCCAAAATCCACATACGCCTCATCGATGATGACGACCGAATCCGGGTTTGCCCTGACGATCTCCTCGCACACGGACCGGTCTGCCGCCACGCCTGTCGGGGCATTTGGATTTGCGATGACGATGCCGCCGTTCTCCCGGAAATAATCCTCTTTTCTGATACCAAAATCGTCATCGAGCGGCTGCACCTCATACGGTATCCTGTACAGATCCGCCCACACATCATAAAAAGAGTATGTGATATCAGGAAACAGGATCGGTCTTCCCGAATGAAAAAATGTCAAAAAGGACATCGCGAGCACGTCATCTGACCCGACTCCAGCAAACACTTGTTCTTTGTCCAGTCCATGCCGCTTTGCGAGTGCCTCCACAAGCGCAGACACATCCGGATCCGGGTATCTGCGCAGCACATCACAGTCAAATCCCCGTATCGCTGCGGCAACTCCCGGCGCCGGCGGATACGGGTTCTCATTTGTGTTCAGCTTGATGACATCCTGTTCCTTTGGCTGTTCGCCCGCCACATAGGGCACTACCTTCCGCACATTTCCTTCCCAGCTCATACCTACCTCCATACATACCTGTCCGCTACTTTGACTTTGTTTTTTATCATATCAAAATTTCCAATTTTATGCAATGTCTGTTGACTCCAAAAGAAATTCATTCTACTATTAAAATATAGTATATTTTTCCATTAAAATGAAATCCTTATACTAAAGCGGAGGTTCAATATGTATTATCTCAAGATTTTTGTTCAAAGTTTTTTGTCGCTTTTTGCCATAATGCGAATTACCGGAATGTCCTCAAAAAATCCGTGTTCCGTCATTCTGTTCCTGATATTGATGTATGTCTTTGTAAAGCTCCACAGTGACCGCGTGGAGGGCCGCATCGTCCCGGGGGACATGACACTCTCCGTCATTCTGAGTGCCCTGTTCTGTGTATTTACCCTTTCCGCCCAGTATCCAGTGATCCTTGGCGGCATGACCAGCAGGCTTTTCTGTGCCGCCATCCTGTTTCTCACGGGCACGGGACTTCTGCTGATCTATTACTATCTGTCCATATGGTTTTTGCAGAATGCCTCCGGTCTCAAGCTCACCGGTTCAGGCTACTCCTACGCATGGATCCCGTTTCTGGCATCCCTCATCTGCCTTCTGTGCTGGAGCCCGTATTTCCTGTATGAGTATCCCGGTGTCATGACGCCCGACAGCATCAACCAGTATGCGCAGATCATCGGGGCTTATGAGCTCTCCAACCATCATTCCGTCGTCCACACAGCACTGATCGGCGTGTTCTACAGCATCGGGATGTCCCTCACCAGTGACCCGCATACAGGGCTGGCGCTGTACACCATCGCACAGATGCTGTTTATGGCATTTGTCGCCGGATATGTAGTACGCACCCTGCAGAAGGCAGACGTCATCACGCCGGTCGTCATTCTCACCATATGCTTTTACGCCCTGATCCCCTACCACGGCGCCTACGTCGCAACGATCTGGAAGGACATCCCGTTTGCGGGCTGCATGACGCTCTTTGCCGCGTCACTGATGCGCTTCCTGCTGCGCGGCAGCTTTTCCGCCTCGGCTGACGCCGTTCCAAAACTTCAGATCAGCGAATATTTCACCCTGCTGCTCCCTTATGTCCTATCCGGAGTCTTACTGTGCCTGCTGCGGTCAAACGGGTGGTATGTCTTCATACTGCTGCTTCCTTTTATACTGATTGCTTACCGCAGATGGCTCAAAGTCATGATCCCGGTACACCTTGTGATCCTGATGCTGGCGCTCTTTGTCAAGTACCCTGTCATGCATGTATATGAGATCCGGCAGGCTGACTATATCGAATCCCTGTCCATACCAGCCCAGCAGCTTGCACGTGTCATTGCAGACAAGAATGCCCTCACGGAAAACGAAACGGCATTTCTCAGCCAGCTCATGGATCTCGAGCAGGTTCCCAGCCTGTACCAGCCTGACGTGTCCGACAATATCAAAAACCTGATACGTCCCAACAGTGATTTTCTTGAATCCCACAAGGCTGCGTTTTTCAGAACGTGGCTCTCGATCGGGATCAGATATCCAAAGGCTTACTTTGATGCGTATGTGGCACAGACAAAAGGATACTGGTATCCCGATGTCGCCTGTGAGGCAGGGCTTGCCGACGGCATTTATCCCAATGAGTTCGGCCTGGTCTGGCAGCCCGTCATCAAAGGATCCGTCATCATAAAAATAAAAGAGATCCTGTTCAAGCTTCCCGAGATGCTTCCGCTGTACGGGCTGTTGTGGAGCATGGGTTTTATCCTGTGGGCTGTCCTGATGCTCACTGCCCTGTGCATACGTCTGAACAAACCCGCAGGTGCACTGGTCTGTCTGCCTTTTATCCTGCTGGCCGCCACACTGTGCATCGCTACTCCCGTCGCCAATGAATTCCGGTATGCCTATGCCGCTTTCTATGCCCTGCCGCTGCTTGTCATGTCTCCTTTTGTTTCCGAATAAGAAGGGCTCCCGTTGACCGGGAGCCCTTCTTATCTAATAGATCACCTCTACCGCTTCTATATGATCATCCCTGACATCAAAGGCTATGATATTTTCACTGGTCCTGTGATGCGCCATATAATATCTGCCGTCGATCTCCGTGATATAATAAGGCGTCCCGCCCGACACGCCGAACTGGTCATAGACATCCTCGTACTCCCCGGCAGCAAGCTTTTCAAGGCTGTCCGTCCTGATGATCGTCGCAAAATCCTGATTTTCCTGATCGTCCGTCGACACCGTGATATAATAAGATCCGCCGATCTTTGTCAGCTGCACCATCCCCGCGATCTCCGCCGCCACACTGTATTCATCCGCTATATCAAACCCGTCCCCTGTGTCGTTTGGCACTGCCTTTATGATCTTCCGGTTATTGTGCCCCGACACAAAATAGATACCGTCCTCCATGACTGTAAAGGACCGCACATAGACGCCATACAGTTCATCGATCTTAAACGTCCTGTCAACATACAGCGGATAGATACCGTCTTCCCGCGGCTCCGCCGCCTTTCTGACCAGATACAGCTCCCCTGTGATCGAACTCCATGCCATGAACACCTGGTTCTTCTCATCATACTGGACATAGTGGGGACGCATCCCGATATCATCCAGAGTCTGGGTATGCGCATAGCCCTCCGCTGTCTTCTGAAACACCAGCAGGCGGTTGTGCTCCGTATCGTCAACGACGAACATCGTTCCGTCCGAGGCGACCGTGTGCGCATAATGAACCTCATCGGTAAGAACTGTCCACTGCTCCAGCGGGTCTGTGAGATTGTCATGACAGATGATCTGGTCGTGATAGCAGTCCGCTATGAAGTAGGTCCCTCCTATCCTGGTGATGTAGGTCGCCACATTTAAAGTGTTATATGGATTTTTCTGTCCACAGACCGTGGGGACAGAGAGCATTCCTTCATAAGACAGGATATCTTCCGATAAGGCGTCCTCCGGCCCGCTCTTGGCCGGTGTCCTTTCCGTCCTGCTTTCTTCCGCTATCGTCTGTGTATCCGTTCTGCCTGCGCCGGGAGACAAACTAACAGCCCGGGCAAAAACTGTGCCCGCCGGACATTTAATGATATT
>VSNO01000243.1 GCA_009774375.1 Lachnospiraceae bacterium | reverse complement strand
TGATCACACTGTCTCCTATAGAGATATCAATGTCATAGGAACACTTCTCTGTCTGATGGACAAACTCCATCACATCATCCACATCCGATAAAAAAATGTTTTTACTTATCATACAAACTCCCCATTCCTTTTCCTGTTTAAGATTACCTTCCTGCTACACTCCAATCTGGGTATCGGAAGCTTTTCATGAATATTGAAACCCATTTCTTGCCTCTAATATAGTATTGTTTCCTTTTTTTGTCAATCATCGAATGTAACATTTTTTACAGTATAAATCTATATTTTTTGTTATTTTTTCACAATCCCGCTCTTCTTATTTTCGAAAAATTTCGTATTGATTTTGTACCGTCAACCGTCTATAATGTAGACGGAAAAGGAAAAATACGATAACAACTACGAAAGAGGGGGAACAAAATGGAATCGTATATCATGTTTAAGAATCTGGCGATCATCATCGTCGCTGCAAAAGTCTGCGGGATCGCAGCCAGGAAATGCAAGGCGCCGCAGGTCGTGGGCGAGATCATCGCGGGACTTCTGATCGGTCCAAGCATTTTAGGCTGGGTGGAACAGTCGGATTTTCTCGTACAGCTCGCAGAGGTCGGCGTGGTGCTGCTGATGTTCTCGGCAGGGCTTGAGACGGACTTAAAGGATCTGATGAAGACCGGACCGATCGCCACCCTGATCGCCTGCGCAGGTGTGTTTGTCCCGTTAGTATGCGGCGCACTGCTCTACATGGCGTTCTACGGCGTCGCGCCATGGGGATCCGAAGAATTTTACAAGGCAGTCTTTGTCGGCACGATCCTCACCGCGACATCCGTGAGCATTACCGTGGAATCGCTGAAAGAGATGGGCAAATTGAAAGGGCATGTCGGCACGACCATATTGAGCGCGGCGATCATCGATGACATCATCGGCATCATCGTACTCACCTTTGTGATCGGGTTCAAGAGCCCGGATTCCAATCCCACAACGGTGCTGGTCAACACGGTTCTGTTCTTTGTGTTTGCCATCGTGGTCGGATTTATCTTTTATAAGCTCTTCCAGTATGTGGACAACAAGTACCCGCATACGAGGCGCATCCCGATCCTGGGACTGGCATTCTGCCTTGCCATGGCGTACATAGCAGAAAAATATTTCGGCATCGCCGATATCACGGGCGCCTATGTTGCCGGGATCATCCTCTGCTCCATCCGCGACTCGAGCTACATCGCGGAGAAGATGGACATCAACTCCTACATGCTGTTTGGCCCGGTCTTCTTTGCGAGTATCGGTCTGAAAACGAATGTGGAGAGTGTCAACATGGGCATCCTGGTCTTTTCCGTCGCGTTCGTCGCTGTCGGACTGATCTCAAAGATCATCGGCTGCGGACTGATGGCGCGTATCTGTAAGTTCAACGGACTGGATTCGCTAAAGATCGGTGTGGGAATGATGACGCGCGGGGAGGTCGCACTGATCGTGGCACAGAAAGGACTGTCAGCCGGCCTGCTGACTCCGGTGTATTTCACATCGGTGATCTTTCTGATCATCGTGTCCTCGATCTCGACACCGATCATCCTGAAAATATTGTATTCAAAAGAAGGCGCATAATGGCAAAGATACTTGTCGTGGAGGACAATCACGACTACCAGGAATTATTACAGAATTTTCTCGAAAATGCCCATCATGAGATCACGACCGCGGGCGACGGAGAGAGCGCGCTCGAGCTCACCGCCGCCCTGCCGTTTGACCTGATCCTGCTGGATCTGATGCTGCCTGGTCTCGACGGGTTCGATGTCTGCCGCTCGATCCGGGAAAAGTGTGACACTCCTGTCATAATGCTGACGGCGCTGGGCAGCGAATCCTGCCAGATGCGCGGCTACGGACTCCATATCGACGACTATATCACAAAACCGGTATCCATGGCACTGCTCCTGCAAAAAGTCGAGGCTGTGCTGCGCAGGACCATGCTGTCCGTGCCAAAAACGATGCAAGCCACACCCAAAACCCTGCACTTTGAGAATATCGCGCTGGATCCGGACACCCATACCGTCCGCGTCAGCGGCCATCCCGTCGAACTCACGCTGCGCGAATATGAGATCCTGCAGGAACTGATGCTGGCACCAAGCAGTGTCGTGACCAGAAAAACACTGATCGAAAAGCTGTGGGGATATGATTTTTCCATCAGCGATACGCGCATTGTCGACACGCACCTGAAAAATATCCGGCGGAAGCTGGGCACAGCGGACTGCATCGAGACAGTCCGCGGCATCGGTTACAAATTAAAAAGGAGACAAAATGAACAAACTGATGCACAAGCTGACCCTTAAAACCTTTTTTCTGCTGCTACTCCTCTCGCTGTCAGTCACCCTGTTTGCCTACGGCTGTATCTGGATCTTTCTCCCCTATGCTGATCAGAAGTCCGCGCGCCGGAACCTTGCGCGCCAGACAGAGCAGTTCGTCTCCTGTCTTTGGACGACGCCAAGGAGCGACAGCACACCTCTCTTTACAGATTTCCTCCGCCAGACTGGCGCCGAACTCCTCCTGCTCGACCAGAGCGGAGAGACTGTCAGTCCATTCACCTTTCAAAAAACCGGGCACAGCGAGATCGTGCCGGAAGCCCGGTATCCATTCCGTTTTGCGGATTCTGACGATGAGTATGTGCTCATCGCCCGCTATGATCCCACGCGTTCCGATGAGATCAGAGCCGCGGTGCAAAGAAGCATTCCGCATGTCGCACTCCTGATCCTCCTGCTCTCCTCCGTCAGCGCGTTCCTATTCTCGCGCCATATGACCAGGCCCATCATCCGCATCAGCAGGATCGCGGACAGGATCGCAAACCTTGATTTTAGCTGGTACTGCCCGGATCTGCGCGATGACGAGATCGGGATCCTGTCGCGCAGTATCAATGAGCTGTCCGACAAACTGCACACAGCGCTCGACGAGATCCACCGCAGAAACGCTCTGCTCGAGGACGAGATCGCACTTGAAAAGGAGCGCGAACGCCGGAGAATGCTTTTCTTTTCAGGCGTCTCCCACGAACTCAGGACGCCGATCGCCGTCGTCATCGGACAGCTCGAGGGCATGCAGATGCAGGTCGGCGTCTACAAGGACCGCGAAAAATATCTGGCGCGCAGCGCGGAGATCCTGCAGTCCCTCAACAACTTTATCAGGGAAGTGCTCCTGATCTCCCATATGGATATGAATACTGAACCAGCGGTGACTGCCGTGGATCTGTCTGCAATGACAAGATCCCTCGCATCTGAATATATGGACTATGCAGAGCCGCTCTCCATACATTTTTCCATCGAGATAGAACCCGGTATCCAGATATACGGGGACGAGGCGCTATTAAAAAAGGCGCTCGGCAATGTGATCGGCAATGCAGTCACCTACTCGCCCGAACACGGCAGCATCTCCATAAGGCTTACCCGCACTCAGGACACTGCGGCGCTCACCGTGGACAATGCCGGCGCACATATCCGTGAAGCGGATCTGCCCCATCTCTTTGAGGCCTTCTACCGCGCAGGCGGATCGGCAGGACACGGCAGCGGGCTCGGACTCTATATCACGCGAATGATCCTGGAAAACGGTCAGGTCCGCCACACCATCGAGAACACCGGCGACGGGGTACGGTTTACTGCTGTCTTTCCAGCCGCAGGATAATTCATCTTCTCCACACAAACTCCACATAAAATACACCCAATCTTCAGACAACTCCTGCAAAAGATATGATAGAATATATGAATCAAATATCTGCAAAGGAGACAGAAAATGTTATGAAAATCGATGTCAGCCATATCACCATGATCTATCCGTCGGGCAAAAAGGCGCTGCAGGACATTTCCCTCAGCGCAGAGAGTCCGAACTTCATCGGTGTGCTCGGTCCCAACGGCGCCGGAAAAACGACGCTGATGAAGCTGTTGATCGCAGGGCTTCTGCCCACCAAAGGGGAGATCTCATTAGACGGCAAACCGCTTCTCTCACAGGAAAGATATCTGAAATCACAGCTTGGCTATCTGCCGCAGAACTTCGGACTGTACGATGAGCTGACAGTCTGGCAGTTTCTGGACTACATGGCGGCGCTCAAAAATATAAGGGACTCCAAAGCGATCGCAGAAGTGCTGGAA
>VSNO01000242.1 GCA_009774375.1 Lachnospiraceae bacterium | reverse complement strand
ACTGACAGGGACTGGCCATCCGGCAAAATCGAGTCGACTTTGGAAGAGATAAGTTTACGGGCTACGGGAATGCGCCATTCATTGATGCCTTAACGGATGACCGACAACATATAATAATGCGGGGTCGCCGCTATACAGCCCCGCCACTCACCTCCACGTGTTCTGTAGTGTGTCAGTCTTATTAAGAAAATAATATCAGAAAGGAAACAGAATAAAAAGCGAAAATTATCCTATGGGTTTCATAACCCCATCGGTGCCTTTCGCAGAAAGGTGGACCATAAAAATGAAACTTGAAAAAGGCAGACCAGAGAACGAAGCAGGGAGACTTCGGAAGGAGATCGAGACCTATGATCTGCTCGATTCCCTTCAGATATCGTATGAGCGCGTAGACCACGAAGCGCTCTATACGATGGAGGCGTGCACAGTGGTGGATCGGCTGCTGCAGGGCACTGTATGTAAAAACCTGTTTCTGTGCAATAGACAGAAGTCGAAATATTATCTGCTCATGATGCCGGGAGATAAAACCTTTAAGACAAAAGAACTGTCATCGCAGATCGGGAGTGCCCGGCTGTCCTTCGCACCGCAGGAGGATATGGAGAAGCTGATGAATCTGACACCGGGTTCTGTCACTGTGATGGGGCTGATGTACGATCAGGAGAATCAAGTGCAGCTGCTTGTCGATGAGGATGTCCTGGCAGGAGAGTATCTCGGCTGTCATCCATGTGTTAATACGTCCAGTATCAGGCTTCGGACAGCGGACGTATTTGATAAGTTCCTCAGGGCAGTGCACCATGATGCGACCAGTGTGCATCTGACAGTTCCTTAGGTTATTTCTTTAAAAGGGAAGTTTCCTTCCCTTTTTTAGTTGACATATGTAATACATAATGGTATGCTGAAAATATAGTTGACATATGTAATACAAATAACGACAGGAGTTGATAAAGATGGGAAATGCGATTTTAGGGCAGAGCGAGTGGATCATCATGGAGAAGCTGTGGGAGCAGCAGCCAAGAACGATCATGCAGCTCTTCCACTCGCTGGAGGTGGATCCTGGGTGGAGCAAGAGCACTGTCAATACATTGCTTGGCAGGATGGTGGACAAAGGCATCATTGATTATGAGGACGGCGGCAAAGCCAGACAGTATTATCCGAAGATCAGGCGCGAGGAGGCGGCGCTTGCGGAGACGGAGCATCTGCTCTCGCGTGTGTACAAAGGATCGGTCGGCATGATGATGAGCACGCTGGTCAGGAAGCGGGATCTTACAAAGGAGGAGATTCAGGAACTGTACGACATTCTGGATGGACTGGAGGGCAGAAAAGAGTAAAAGCACAATCCACATCAAACGTTTGCGGTGTTCCCTGTGGTATGCTTTTATTGTAACAGATAAGAGGGAGGAAACGGCATTGTACGAGTGGAACGAGGCGATACAGAAAATGATCTGCTGGATCGAGGACAGACTGACAGACAACCCGTCCCTGCAGGAGATGTCGGCACAGATCGGATATTCGCCGTATTACTGTTCTGTAAAGTTTCATGAAGTGGTCGGAATGACGATACGGAATTACATTGCGGGCAGGCGGCTTGCGCAGGCGACACTGGAGATCCGTGACACCAACGAGAGGATACTGGACATCGCAGTGAAGTACGGATATTCTTCACAGGAGGCTTTGACGAGGGCTTTTGCCAGCGCATATGGGTGCACCCCCGCCGCATACCGCAGAGATCCGGTGCCAGTCGCACTCTCCAACCGGCAGGTCGTGTTCTTCCCGGAGCATTATGTGAACAGAGGAGGACCTACGATGAACAGAACGCTTTTGACAGAGGCCCATGTGAGAGTGGAACACATTCCGGAGCATAAGTATGTCGGTATATGGGATAAGACAGCAGGTGATTACTGCAGTTTTTTCGGGCGGCATGACTGTGACGCGGTCTGCGGCACGATCGACAGCATGAGCCATGTGTCCCACCCGATCGTCACCTGCCACACAGCGGGATGGTTTTACGATAATGGCACGAAGGGATACTTTTACGGATTTGGCGTGCCGGCGGACTATGACGGTGCGATACCGGATGGGTTCGAGATCCGCGCGGTCCCGGCAAGCGATTATCTGGTATTCTTCCATCCGCCCTTTGACTATCTGAAAGATTGCGGGGAAGTCATGAAAAGGGTGGAGGAGCTGGCATGGAATTATGACCCGTCGACAAAAGGTTACGAGTGGAATGAGGAAGCCTGTCATGATTATCAGCGCCATTATCCGGAAGTGATCGGATACGAGGTGTTAAGACCCGTCAAAAGGAAGAGATAGCATGCATTTAACAAAAAAAGATCAGGAAAATTTCCTGATCTTTTTCTTGACAAATATATCGGTAGATGATATATTGAATGTAAGATATATCATCTACCGATATATCGTGGGACGATGATATAACCGTTTAAAACAAGGAGGTATTTCTATGGATCGCTTTAAAAAAGTGTACAGTCAGGGTACGATCAGTATAGTTGAGATCTGGGTAGACACAGAAACCGGAGTCAACTATGTGTTTCACAGAGATGGCAACGCAGCAGGCTTTACACCGCTGCTGGATAGGGAGGGGAGGCCGGTCGTGACAGCATAGCGGCCGCCGCATCGCATTTTCTGTCCAGAACGGAACAGTTCCATAGTGAATGGCATGAGGGCAAAGGGGAGAAGTAAAAAATCGGGAAGGAGTGGTCAGAATGACAGAAAAGGATATCCCGCTGACGGAAGCCGTCTACTACATCCTGCTGGCAGTGCGGAAGCCCAATCATGGGTATGGGATCATCCAGGAGGTGGAGCAGTTGACGAACGGGCGTGTCGTGCTGGGCGCCGGGACGCTGTACGGTGCGGTCCAGACGCTTCAGAAAAAGAAGTGGATCGACATCTACAGCGTCGACACAGAGTCCAGAAAGAAGAAGGAGTATGTGATCACGGATCTGGGAAAAGAAGTCTTTGAGGCGGAGAGAGCGCGGCTGGAAGAACTGCTGGGAAACGCGGATCTTATGAGGAGCGAGTAAAGGGGAGGAATGGGGAAATGATCAAATATCGTTTTTATCTGGATAAGGACGCAGAGACAGCGTGGCTGAACCAGATGGCGGCGGACGGATGGGCCATGAAGCGCTTTTTTGCCGGGTTCTATGATTTTGAAACGTGTGAAAACGGCGAATATGTCTATCAGGTTGATTTCGGTGACAGGCTGTTTTCGGTCAGCAGTGATTACAGGGAGCTGATGCAGGATGCGGGGATCGAGATCGTCCAGACATGGGGATACTGGGTGATCCGTAAAATGTTCAAGATCGTGACGATCATAGAGATGCTGATCATGTTTTATGAATTGTATATGGGAGTGACATATGGGGCTGCGCCGGGATATGCTGCTGCATTGCTGTTTGCTGCTATTTTGCTGGGACTGGTCAATATGTTGTTCCGGCTGAACAATGTCATTGCGGATCTGGAGGAAAAGCAGACAGGGATCGCCAAAAAGTACAGGGGACGGAATGTCTCAGCATTTCTGATGGTGGGACTGCTGCTAAACAGTTGCTCGCTTATGCTGATGGATGTGCTGCCGCATCTGGTGACACGCACAATACAGATCCTTGCGATCGTTCTGATGCTGGCCGGACTGGTACAGACAGGGCTTGGCAAAGGTAAGAAACTGTAGAGATCGGTCCGCAGCGCCAAGACATGGATAAATACCGCAAAGATGGAAATACTGATCTAATGAAAAGGGATGCCTCAAAAATGCGGTCATCCCAATCATGAATGGAGGTATGGAGAAATGATCGAACAGGATACGATCAGACTTTTGCGGGAGTGTGATGCGGGGATCAAGATGGGTGTGTCGTCGATCCAGGAGGTGATCGGGTATGTCAGTCACGACAAGCTGCGCAAATGCCTTGAGGACTGCAAGGCAAAACACGAGAAACTGCAGGGAGAGATCCAGGCGCTGCTTACGGAGTATCACGATGATGGGAAGGAACCAAATGTCATGGCAAAGAGTATGTCGTGGATGAAGACCAATGCAAAGCTCGTGATGAACGAGTCAGACCATACGATCGCGGATCTGATGACTGATGGCTGTAACATGGGCATCAAATCATTGCACAAATATCTGAATCAGTATAAGGCGGCGGACGAAAGATCTAAGG
>VSNO01000241.1 GCA_009774375.1 Lachnospiraceae bacterium | reverse complement strand
TTTTTGGTACTCTGTTCACCGCCACTTGCATCTGTTATTCCCCCAGCTCAGCTGGGGGATTGATACTGTTTCATTCAGATGAAGAACAGAGAAAGATACTGAAAGAGGCAGGGATCCAGGAGGGATTTTTCAGTGTTCAGGTGGGCGATAAGAGACAGGAGCTGTTTTTATCAAACGGAGCAGCAGGTGCGGTAGTTCCCAAAAGACGGTATGACGGAACCTACAATATGTTCATGAACACAAATATATTAGATGACTATGCGGTCGGCTCAGTCTTTGTCATCGGCGGAAAGGAATACATACTTGATGAGCACAAAAAACTTGATATTCCGTATGGGGCAGATATTTATGACATTAAATTTCCGATGAGAGAAAAGTAGCAACCGTTGGGATAATATAAAGGATTTTCATATATAACACCTGCACCGCAGGGCGGAAAACATCTTGTTTTTCGCCCTGTTATTTTTGACTAAGGTCTGCTATAATATTTCCTAGCGGAAATGATTTAAGAGAAGGGGAGGACTGCACATGTATGAAAACAGGGCGGCACTCGGTTATCAGGACTTTGAGGAAGTGCGGGTCGGACAAATTTTTTATATCGATAAGACGGATTTCATCAGGGAGTGGTGGGAGTATGCGGACAAGGTGACACTGATCACACGCCCGCGCAGGTTTGGCAAGACGCTCAACATGAGCATGGTGGAATGTTTTTTCTCCAATCAGTACGCAGGCAGGAGTGATCTGTTTGAAGGACTTTCTGTCTGGGAGGAGAGATCGCCGGAGGGGGAGTACAAATACAGGAAGCTGCAGGGGGCGTTTCCCGTGATCTTTCTGAGCTTTGCGAACATTAAGGCGGCGAGATTCGCGGAGATGGAGTACAAGATCACTAAAGTGATCTCGGATCTGTATAATCAGAATACGTACCTGCTTGCGGGGGATACGCTGAGTGGGAATGAGAGGGAATACTATAAAAATGTAAAACCGAGAATGGGAATTGATGAGGCGGCTGATGCAGTCCGTTCCATGGCGGGGTTTATGGAGAGGTATTTCGGTGAGAAGGTGATCATTCTTCTCGATGAATACGATACACCGATGCAGGAGGCGTGGCTGTATGGATACTGGGATGATGCGGTCAGGTTTTTCAGCAGTTTTTTCAATGCCACATTTAAGACAAACAGCGCTCTTGAGCGCGGACTGCTCACTGGGATCACACGGATTGCCAAAGAGAGTATCTTTACAGGTATGAATCATCTGGATGTCATCACAACGACATCTAACGAGTATGCTACTTCTTTTGGATTTACTGAAAAAGAAGTATTTAAGGCACTTGATGATGCGGGACTGGGGGAACAGAAACAGAAAGTAAAAGAATGGTATGATGGTTTTACTTTTGGCACACAAACAGATATATATAATCCATGGTCGATTGTGTCATTTATCAAAAAAGGAAAATTCGATGCTTATTGGGCAAACACGAGCGGAAATGACCTTGTAAATTCGCTGGTCCAGACGGGAGAACCTGGTATCAAGCAGACGATGGAGGCGCTGCTGCAGGGAAAAAGCTTCGAGACGGAATTGGATGAGACGATCGTATTTGGCCAGCTGGGCGGCAGTGCGGATGCAGTCTGGAGCCTGCTGCTCGCGACAGGATATCTGAGGATCGAAAAGTTCGAGCAGGTCGGAAGACTGGAGAGGAAGATGTATACGCTAAGACTCACCAACATGGAGGTGGAGCGCATCTTCGAGGATATGGTCAGGGGCTGGTTTGGCGGCAGCAGCGGGGTGTACTACAATGAGTTCATCAAAGCGCTCTTAAATGATAATGTCAGGAAGATGAACACATTTATGAACAAGGTAGCGCTCAATACGTTCAGCGCCTTTGACAGTGGGAACAAGCCTTCGGAGCAGGCGGAGCCGGAGCGTTTTTACCATGGCTTTGTGCTTGGCATGGTGGTAAATCTCGCGGAAACATACAAAGTCCGCTCGAACAGGGAGAGCGGTTATGGCCGGTACGATGTCATGATAGAACCACTTGACAGGACAAAAAAGGCATTTATATTTGAGTTTAAAGTGTTGGATCCCGATGACGATGAGAAGACGCTGGAAGACACGCTTGCCAGTGCGCATGCGCAGATCGAAGAAAAGCAGTATGCGGCAGAACTCATCTCGGAGGGGTTTGCGCCGGAGCAGATCCGCAAGTACGGATTTGCATTTCAGGGAAAAGAGTGTTTGATTGGATAAGGAGGATTTTCAATGGAAAAGGAATTAAAGTCACGCAGGGACATTCCTGTGGAACTGACATGGGATCTGTCGCTGATCTACGCGACAGAGGAGGAGATGAACCGTGATGTGGAGCGGGCAAAATCCCTCTGCAGCAGCATCGAAAAGGATTACAGGGGAAAGCTGGACACGCCGCAGTCGATCAAGGCGTGTCTGGACGAGCTGAGAGCGTTTGAACATCTGGTCGTGCTGGTCGGAAATTACTGCGATCTGGCGGTGTCTGTCGATTATTATGACACGCACAATCAGGAGCGCAACGAGGCGTTTTCCAGTCTGATGGCAGACATGTTCAGCAGGCTCAGTTTCATCGACAATGAGATCGTGGAGCAGGAGGATGCAGTGATCCGGGAGGCGATGGAGATCTCTGCGGAAAACAGACAGTATCTGCAGAATCTGCTGCGCATGAAACCGCATCTGCTCCACCCGGAGACAGAGCGCGCCATTGCAGCGCTGTCCCAGACGATCCAGGCGCCTTATCAGATCTATAATATGGCAAAGCTGGCGGATATGAAATTTGGCGCGTTCACTGTAGACGGCAGGGAGTATCCGCTGGGCTATTCTCTTTTTGAGAATAACTATGAGTATGAGGAGGATGTGGAAGTACGCCGCAGTGCTTTTGCCGCATTCTCGGCAAAGATACGGGAGTACGAGAATGTGACTGCCGCCGCATACAATACACAGGTGCAGACCGAGAAGACGCTCGCGACGCTCAGGGGTTTTGACTCCGTGTTTGACAGCCTTTTATTCGGGCAGAAGGTCACGAGGGAGATGTACAACCGCCAGATCGATCTGATCACGGAAAAGCTGGCGCCGCATATGCGCAGATACGCCCGCCTGTTAAAGAGGATACATGGGCTCGACCGCATGACATTTGCGGACTTAAAGATTGCTGTTGATCCGGAATACGATCCGAAGGTGACGATCGAAGAGTCGAGGGAATACATCGAGAAGGGACTTTCCGTTCTCGGTGAGGATTATGTGGAGATGGTGCGGGAGGCATACCGCGGCCGGTGGATCGATTTTGCACAGAATCAGGGAAAATCAACCGGCGGATTCTGTGCCAGCCCTTATGGGAAAAATTCTTTTATCCTGCTGTCGTGGAATGAGCGCATGTCGGATGTCTTTACGCTGGCGCATGAGCTGGGACATGCCGGTCATTTCAAGTCCTGCAACAGCACTCAGTCCATCTTTGACACGGAGGTCTCCACCTATTTTGTGGAAGCGCCCTCGACGATGAACGAGCTGCTGATGGCGCATTACCTGCTGAAGACAAATCAGGATCCCCGATTCCGCCGCTGGGTGCTCTCCTGCATGATCGGCAACACGTACTATCATAATTTCGTCACGCATCTGATGGAGGCGGCATACCAGAGGGAGGTCTACAGGATCGTTGATGACGGCGGCAGCGTCAATGCCGAGACGCTTACGCGGCTTATGCGCGAGACCCTGCAGGCATTCTGGGGCGAGGACGTGGAGATCTCTGACGATGCCGCGCATACGTGGATGCGCCAGCCGCACTATTATATGGGGCTGTATTCCTACACGTACAGTGCTGGACTTACCGTCGCCACGCAGGCGTGCAGGCGGATCGAGAAAGAGGGAGCCTGTGCCGTGGAGGACTGGAAGAAGGTGCTCGCAGCAGGCAGCACGCTCGATCCGGTGGGACTGGCGAAGCTTGCGGGGATCGACATCACGACCGATGCGCCGCTGCTGGACACGATCGCCTATATCGGGGAGATCATTGACGAGATCGAGCGGCTGACGGAGGATTGATTGAGGGAGCAGATGCATGCAAAAATTTCTGATGAATATTTCGAGGAGATAAAGTATACTTGAGAGTTGAAAGTTCTATCAAAAAAATAACTCTTCCATATGGATTTATGGTATCTTTAAGTTACCACACT
>VSNO01000240.1 GCA_009774375.1 Lachnospiraceae bacterium | reverse complement strand
TTGGATTTCAGCAATAATGGCCGAACAAACTGGCGTAGCTGTCAAGTTTTTTTCAAAAAAAGTTGAGAAAAGTCGAGAGATTTTATTGAAGATAAAGAAATATGAAGATGAAAAATGTTACAAAACAACAATAAAAATAGGGGTGAAACTATAATTTTGGAAATTACGGAGACCTTATAAAATAAGGACTTCGAGTTTCCGAGAGCACACTGTCATTGTGGGAGGCGGCAGAAATTATACAACTATATAATCATAGTACTGCGCGGTTCGCAACAAAAAATATCCTTTCCACGCCATTTTGATTATCGCAGCAACAATAAAAATCCGATATACTCTTTAGAAAATACAGAAGGAGTGAAAAAATGCAGATAGCAGTATGCGACGATGAAAGAGAGATCAGGGAAATGTTTGCGGAAAAGATAGGAAAGCTCTATCCGAAAGCAGACCTGTCACTGTACCGGTCGGGGGAGGAGCTGCTGTCGTCAGCCAAAGAGCCGGATATCGTGCTGCTTGACATTCAGATGCCGGGCAGGAACGGCATGGAAACGGCAAAGGAACTGCGCAGAACAAACAAAAAGGTGATCATTATCTTTGTGACGGCTCTGGATGATTTTGTGTTTCAGGCGTTCGATGTAGGGGCGTTCCACTATCTGGTAAAGCCCTTTCATGATGCAAAGTTCGCAGAGGTATTGCAGAGTGCGGTAGAACAGTATGAGGACAGAAAGAAGCTGGAGGGCGCAGGCAGGAGAGTGGAAATGCCGAGTCTGCTGATAACCACTGGGGGAAAACATGTCACCGTCAGTCTGGAGGATATCGTATATGCGGAGGTGTTTGACCGAAAAGTGATCCTGCATACGATGGATGCAGATATCGAATACTATGGGAAAATGAAAGAGCTGGAAGAAAAAGCAGGTGATGAATTTTACCGTACCCACAGGTCGTTTCTTGTCAATTTTGGTTTTATCAAAAAATATAATGCGACAACCGTCTATCTGAAAAAGGGACAGGTGCCCATGGCAAAACAGAATTATCAGGATTTTGTGAGACAGTATCTGAGATATAATCAGAGGAAAGGGAGAAGATAGATGGAATACATGGATAAAGCATTGATGGCAATATCTGCGGTCTACACCATCATGGCAATGTCCGGAACAGGGTATATCCTGTTTCGTTTTGCAATGCCATTCATGGAGAATAAAAGGGGTGCAGTCTGCATAGGGATCGCTTATGCTGCCACGATGCTGATCCTGTATCTCGCGCCGATGGAGATCAACACATTTGCGGCATACAGTCTGGGGATCTTGTCGGCGTTTATTGTCATGTGCAGGATAGACCGCAGGAATTATAAACAGAAGACGTTTATAGCGGCAACATTCTTTTCCCTGCGCTGGCTTTCTGAGTATATGACGAGGATCCTGTCAGATGCCATATACAATGTAAAGATTGTGTATGATGTTTTTTATGTATCAGGAAGACATCCGACGGCAAAGATCTTGATATTTGGGGGAGTGGAATTGCTGGACATGGCGATCGGCTTCGCATTATTGGGGATCAGTGTGAGATATATCGTAAAAAATTACGTTTACAAAAGGGAGGATATGAGCATCAAGGAAATGTTCATGCTGATCGTCCCTTCCATCACGGGAATAACAGGATACGGAATCCTGATACAGTACCAGACCAGCTCGGGAATGAGTTGGATGGAGCCTATTTACGGTCTGTACAATGGACTGGCATTCCTGCATTTTGGCATATCTATTGTCACGATAGTGGTGATGACCGTACTGTTCCAGAACATCAAGGCAAGGCAGGAAGAAAAGCTGCAGAATGAACTGCTTGCCACACAGGTTGACAGTATAAAGAGACATATCGGGCAGGTGGAGAGTCTGTACCAGAACATACGCAGCATCAGGCACGACATGACAAACCATATCCTTACGCTGGAAAGGCTTTATGCCGGAAACAATGTGCAGGAAGCAATGGATTACGGCGAGGAACTAAAGTCCGCCCTGTCCCGGATAACAGGGGAGATAAAAAGCGGAAACCCCGTAACGGATGTGATCCTGCAGGACATAAAAAATGAAGCGGAGCAAAGAAAGGTACGATTCCGATCAGACTTTTATTATCCCACCGGCACGAACATCAACGCTTTTGATGTCAGCGTGATATTGAACAATGCCTTGCAGAACGCAATGGAACATGTGCTGCATGTTCCGGCGGAAAATGCGGCAGAGCGCAAGGCGCCGTATATATCCGTCCTTTCCTACCACAGGAATAATGCCTACATGATCGAGATTGCCAACAGCTTTACCGGAAACCTGCAATGGGATGAAGAACGTGGGCTGCCGGTCACATCAAAAGAAAAAACAGAGGGGCATGGATATGGTCAAACCCATGGATATGGTCAAACCCATGGATATGGGTTGGCAAATATCCGCATGGTGGCGAAAAAATATTCCGGGGATATAGCCATTGACCTGAAAGATGATGAATTCCGCCTCAGTATCATGCTGATGATGGAATGAAAAAGATATTTTCTCCAAATAGGTCTGTGTGGGCGTACTGTCAGGGGTTCACCGCAGAAAAAGGTCGGTTCACCGCATATCTGTTTAGTTTGTGGGATCTGACGCCGAAACAATAGTTGAGGCAGCGAGTGACAAAAGAGCCGCTGGTAAAAAACAAAAATGGATCAGGAGGAAAAGGAAGATGACAATCAATGGTATTAACGGAACAAACACACAAACGGCGCAGATGGGAATGAACCAGGCAACAGATTCTTACAGCCGGAACATTCAGAGCCAGATCGCCAATGCACAGAAGCAGCTGCAGGAGCTTTCTTCCAATGGGGATATACCACAGGAAGAAAAGATGAAGAGGCGGCAGGAAATACAGCAGCAGATCAGTGACCTGAATATGCAGCTGAGGCAGCACCAGATGGAGCAGCGCAGAGCTGCCATGAACAGTGCTGAGCAGCAGGCAAAAGGTTCTGCTATGGACGATATGGGAGGCGGCGCAAATGCAAAAGCGGGAAACAAAAGCGCCGGGCTTTCACAGGCGAGCATGACAGCAATGATCTCCGCGGACAGCTCCATAAAACAGGCGAAGGCACATGGCAGCGTGGCAACAAAAATGGAGGGAAGATCCGGTATCCTGAAATCTGAGATCAAGCTGGATCAGGCAAGAGGCGGCGATACGCAGAAAAAGGAAGGAGAACTTGCCGAGGTAGAACAGAAAGCACAGGCAGCATCATCATCACAGCTTTCTGCGCTGGCGGACGCGGGCAGGACATTGGAGGAAGCGGCAAAGGCGGACAGCAGGGAAGAAAGGGATGACAAGGACACAAAGACTATTCATAAAAAAGATGCGGATGAGCATGTGTCCGATACAGACGCAAATGAAAGAAGCGCATTCCAGGGCGAAGGTGCCAATGCACAAGCGGATGTTTCCGTTTCCGACGGTGCGGCGGCAGCCGAGAGCACACCACAGCGGTCGACACCCTACAGACCGGTCGACATTCGTTTGTAGGAGGGCGTGGAGGAAGCCTGCTATGATGCGTTCCGCACGGCAAGTCTGGAGATGGATTCCGGCGCCGCGATGAAAGCGCAGGGTACCTTGCATCAAAATGCGGGGGCATTCTTTCTTTTCAGTGGTTCAATTTTGGCGGCAAGGTTGATTTTACAAGATCGGATTTCGGAAGAAAGTTCGACGGGTATGCCGCTGTAAGGGACAGGCAGGCGTATGCGCTCTCCTTTGGGGGAGATCTGACTGACGAGTCCATGCAGCAAATCATTCGGGATTATCAGAGGATGGAATCGGTCGACGCAAAAAGGGCGTGGGACTTGACGGATTGGGTGATCATCAATGGATGGCTGGGAGATCTGTGGCCTGAACTTCATGAGACCGGAAGTTATCAGGTGGATATCAGCTATTTTGACCCGGAAAAATTGAAGGATTTTTATGGAAGAAGGCAGCAGGTTCTTGAAAAATATCTGGAAAATAATAATCAGACAGGAGCGGAAAAGGCGTATTTACTGCAAATAGATGAGAAGGTGATCAAACCGTTTCATTACGGATGGATCCGAGGCTGGCAGACAGTTTTGAGCTTTATGATCGACACGTCGGAGGAGTCTATGGCACTGTTTCTGGCGATCGTCTTGTCCGCGCTGTTCGCCGGAGAATGGCATGACAATACAAGTTCC
>VSNO01000024.1 GCA_009774375.1 Lachnospiraceae bacterium | reverse complement strand
CCTCCAACGTTTTTCTTTATTGTACTTGAAATGTGGAGGAATTGCAAAATCTTTTCCGGTTTATCCGGGTTAGGGATGAGAAATGAGACGGCGGAAAATATAGTGAAGGAGACTCTGCATATGGCGTGGCCTGCGGTCTGCGAGTCCTTTTTTGTATCACTGGCGGGTATGATCGATTCGCTGATGGTGAGTTCCATCGGTTCGTATGCGGTGGCGGCGGTGGGGCTTACCACGCAGCCGAAGTTTATGGGACTGGCACTGTTCATTGCGATGAATGTCTCCATATCGGCGCTTGTCGCCAGACGGCGCGGAGAGCAGAAAAAGGACGAGGCGAACCGGATCCTGCTGACGGCACTCCTGTTTATCCTGGGATCCGTGGCGGTGGTGTCCGCGCTCTGCGTGCTCTTTGCCAACCAGATCATTCGCTTCTGCGGATCGGCACAGGACACACATGACACGGCTGTCATTTATTTCCGGATCATCATGGGCGGTATGGTCTTTAATGTGATCTCGATGGGGATCAACGCGGCGCAGAGAGGGGCTGGAAATACCATTATTGCCATGCGGACAAACATCACGTCCAATGTCGTGAACGTGATCGGAAATTACCTGCTGATCAACGGACATCTGGGATTTCCGGCGCTCGGGATCCACGGGGCGGCGATCGCTACCGTATTTGGCACAGTGGTGGCATGCGTCATGAGCGTCTGCTCCCTGTTCCCGAAGGACAATTTTGTGAGTATACCGTATATCGTCGGCACGCGGATCAAGGCTTCCGCAGCGACGCTGGGGCACATCATAAAAGTGGGGTATTCCGTCTTTATCGAGCAGGTGCTGATGCGCGTCGGCTTCATGTCCACGGCGATGATGGCGGCGGGAATGGGGACTGCTGCGATGGCGGCGCACCAGGTCGGCATGAACATCCTGGGACTGACATTTTCGTTCGGCGACGGGATGCAGGTGGCGGCGGTGGCGCTGATCGGCAGGAGTCTCGGAGAAGGGCTGCCGGATAAGGCAAAGGAGTACGGAAAAGTCTGCAGGCGTATCGGCATGTGCATCTCGGTGGCGCTCGCGGTGATCTATCTCTTTGGCGGGGAGACGCTCTACCGGCTGTTCTTTGAGGAAGATCATATCGTGGCATACGGTGTGCAGATCATCCATGTGATCATCATCATCGTGCTCTTCCAGGTATCACAGGTCATCTATATGGGGTGTCTGCGCGGTGCGGGAGACACGACTTACACGGCGATGGCGTCGACGGTCAGTGTCACTGTGATCAGGACGCTGTTCTCCTATGTGTGCGGTATTGCGCTGGGCTGGGGGATCACAGGGATCTGGCTCGGTGTGCTGGCAGATCAGATCTCGCGTTTTCTGTTCGCATCCATACGGTTTCAGGCAGGGAAGTGGACCGGGATCAAAATATGATCTCACAGTTTCGTCAGAAGAGCTGACGGGCTATCAGGCCGTCGGGGAGTTCCGTCCCTCTGTGGTTCTGGGGTGTGATTTTGTGATGGTGTATGGAATTGACGATACGATGCCGGAGCGGATCAGCCAATACAGGGATCAGGGGTATGTCGTGCATTTCATGACAGGCATTGCCTGGGGGGAGTATCAGGATTATCTGGAAGGCGGGGTGTCCGGTGTCGGCATCTTTATGTCGGACAGCGGGCTGTTCCAGCAGACTTTCCCGGACAGGATCGTGACCGGGGAATCGATAGAGGGGCGGCTTCGGGGGATAATGCGCAAAAATTCCGGCAATGCGGTGGATGAATGGCAGGAGAGGAACCTTATGGAGGAGATCCGTGAGGATGTATCGATGATGAACGATTTTGTGCAGAGCCCTGCGTTTCCGCAGTTTTTTGGCATGGCGCTGCCTTTGCTGAAATACGGACTGCCGGTCAGACCAGTCCAGCTGGATAATGTGCGGCGGTTTGCCGGTTATCTGGATGACAGCCGCTTTCTGATATTGAGCTACGAATATATCAAACCGGAAGTGCCGGATGTGAATGCATCGCTGGTCTCATGGGTGCGTAAGGGCGGAACTTTGCTGTATATCGGGGACGGAAGCGATCCGTTCCACAAGATCACCTCATGGTGGAGACAGTCCGGCTATGAGAATCCGGCACAGCACCTGTTCGAGATGGCAGATATGGAGCGCGCGCCAAAGGACGGCTCTTATCCGGTGGGCAGGGGAAAAATCCTGGTCTGGAACATGCTGCCGGCGAGGCTTTGCCTGGACTGTTAGGGGGCTTTTGGAAGCTGGCCAGTGGCGGTTACAGTTATACGGAGTATGAATTTAATGATTTGGACACAGGGGCGGTTTCAGAGGCATTTATTTGTATAAAAGATCAGGAAAACAATGGCGGCAAATATTTTGATATCGTAGATATTCCCGCAGAAAGTCTTCAGGAGCTATCGTATATCGAAAGGGAATATCAATTTGAGGCTTTTTTGTGGAATGATTCAGAAAAAATTACGATTTGGTTACAGAAGGGAAAAAATCAAATTCTCAGGTTGCAGTAAAAAGAACAGCAGAGGGATATGAAGTAAAGTTATATGACAAGGCATATAATGAGGTCTTCTCGATGACTTATGCCAAGAAACCATGGATTGTGGACGTGACAGAAAACGTTTTAGAGAACGGATATAGCACAGGTTCTCCGGCACGCAATGTTTTTATTTAGACAAAGATTCCGGCGGTCGATCCTGTGATCAGTATTGAAATGCCTGATCATGAGACGATACTTTTACAGTATTACAAAGGAAGTCTGGTGACCACATATATTTTCTGATCGATGGGGACTGGGATGTCAATAAACGTTACATTGTTATGGCAGATATTAGAAAGGGCGAAAATGCAGAGATCGAACTTGGGAACGAATATGCATATAATTCAGGACTGACATGGCATTCCTATAAAGAATATTATGATGGAATCAGAAAACCGGAAATGGATTATAAGATTGATGGCGGTTCGGTTATGTCCGGCGGCGGGATGTTTGACAGTATATACGAATCTGCCGGTACGTATGCCATGTATGCCTATCTTGACAGTATAGGGGAAAAGAGCCGTCGGTGGGAAATAGACCGGAACAGTGCCTATATCGGCAGCGGATTTATCGCGGATGACAGTTTTACGTCTGGCAGCAGGAGAATAAGCAATGCGGCTTTTGCTGTTTTGGATGAAAGTATTATCTCCGGTGCAGGACAGTAAGAGTGCCGTTTTTAAAAAGGTATATCGGATCCAGAAAGAGATTGTATTTATTATGAACCGGGGGAATTGACAGATGGGAGGACTTATTTCATTGATGACAGATTGGAGGATCATATGGTATGAAGACAATTTAAAAAATCGTATTGATTCTAATATGCATTATACTGAACGGTATCGTATTACCCGGAGATCAGATACAATCAGAGCCTCAGAAAGATAAGGAGGCAGCTATTAAGACATACCTTACCGTTGACTGGACATCAAGAGAAGTGTTGTGGGAACATGATATAATGCCGAATGACAGCGGTACAGGCTGGGAGTTTTGGCTGGCAGATATTGATTTTGATGGAATTCAGGAAAGGCTTATTTCTTTTTTGGCAAACCATTGCGGGCAAAATTCACTGTATGTGTATCAATATGATAATAACAGTGTGTCCTCTTATTTGGATATGATTGCAACTCCGGATAAGATGTCATTACATTAATAGATTACAAGAACATATCACCTTACATGGATATCGAGTTGGCTGATGCATATGTCAATCAGCAAAATAAATACAGATATCTTTCAATAGACTGCTCTGGTATTGGTGGTGTGGAACAGATTTATTTATATGAAACAGTGTTAGAAGATGATTTCAGACAGGAAGAGCCTGCCAGGATCACTTATTATAGTGAAACAGATCAATGGGAAATCAACTTTAAGGGAGATGAAGTGGCATCGGCTGAGGCGTTACATGATATGATTTCGCAATATATGGATGGCTATGAAAAGCAGGAAATTTGTTACAGATACTTAGAGAAATCATTTCCCAGAGACATTTTAATGATGGACAGCGGTTTGTGGGGATATATCAACGGTAAGGGAGATGTAGTGATCGACTGCAGATTTTGTGCAGCAAATGATTTTAGCGAAGGATTTGCGGCAGTTCGGATCGGGGATAAATGGGGCTTTGCTGACAATTATGGGAAAATGGTCACGGCATTTCGATTTGACGCAGTCCGGGATTTCCATGAATCTTATGCGGCAGTAAGCCAGAAAGGGAAATGGGGATTTATCGACAGTGAGGGACATGGCCGAAAAGTGTTGAATGGAGATGGAGCTTACATGAAAATGTTAAAATACAGACTTTCGGTTCTTGCCATACTGGGGATCTTTCTGGCAGTGGGGATCAGTATGTATCTGACAAGAATACCGCGGGACATGAAAGTATATGGCCGCATAGCCGACTATACATATTACGACAGAAAATTGTCTGTCAGCGATTTTGAGCAGTTTGATCATGACAGTACCTACGAGGACATTGTTGATCGCATCGGAACGGAAAACGGAACGATAGGGTCCGGGATCGCGCGCCCGTATTATGAATTAAAAGACGGCAGCTTCGTAATACTGAATCGCACTTTTGAAAGATCATCGCTGGTAGTGGTCAATGATAAATGTCGTGAATATTATATACTTCCGCCGGAACTGGAACAAAAGAGCGACAGGATAAAAAGCAGGGAGATGGAGACAGCACGGCAGTCGGAAATGAATGGCATACTATGGATGCTGGGACTGCAGGAGCTGGAAATAAAAGATTTCATTGATGGGTCGAGTCAGGGGAAAAACGCGCCGCTTGGGGAATACACAACCGATCTGTTACAGCAATATACAGACAGGGATATTACGGCAGAGATATCATATTATTTTGGCAATTACCGTGAGCGCGGGGCACAGCCGTTGATCCAGATCTTTTGGCTGTATGAGGGGTCAGAACCGGCCGGGTTTGGATATGTATTGTGGGATACGGATACATATTGGTATATTTTCTATGGCTGGGATCAGGAGCCGGAGGAAGCGGGGGAGGACTGCACTGCCGGTGCAGAGCAGTATGAACTGAAAGGGCTAAGGGAGATATTGAATCTTGAAAATAGAAGTACAGAGCTGGATACGATCGATCTGTCGCCGGAAAAGATCGCAAATTCGCTCACGGATTTCCTGATAGAACAAAAAGTGATTAAAAATAAAAGAAATTCGTGTGTGGAATTCTGGGGTGAGAATGGAGATGGAGAATACGTATGTCTGATATCGGCAAATCCATGGGAGCGTGGAGAGATGATCGGCGCAGACAGCAGGGCGACAAAATATTATTTCGTCTCAATGGATACGTGGGCGGATAAGGTCGTTTCGATCCGTGTCATGCTGCTGGATCGCAGTTGAGGCGGGAGAAGAGCAACAGGGATTATCTGATGTCCCTGTTAAATAAAGATCTGCTCTTTACGTACAATGTCGAGGCGGGGCGTTACTCTGGGAGAGGGATCCAGACGCAGGTGCTGGGGGATGGAAGCGTCCACCTGTCACCAGAGGTGCTTGGCTGTGCGAGAGCCTACGAAGTGTTCGGCGGGGAACGGTGGATTGTGATCGTCAGGGCATACTGGAGATGTGCTGTCACCGACTGTGGATACTATGTCACTGGAGGATAGATACAGGGCGAAGTGTGGACACCGAAGATACGCCTCAAAGAATGTCTGGGCGATAAGAATCAGGAGCACTGCACGGTGTTCAACATGATGCGCCTGGTGGAATTTTTGTTCCGCCACACCCGGGAGCCGGAATATCTGCAGTATATGGAATACAATCAGTATAACGGACTCATGACGCAGACGTACTGGACCGGGGAGGATGTGGAAGGAAATCCGAAAAAAGGGCTGTTCACCTATTGATGATCCCGCACAGCGATCCGGTGGAAGAGCTGTCCGTCTCCTGCGGACGGCAGTGTGGAAGTGTTCTGACAAAATACCGGATGGAGAATCAGGATCCGGGAACCGATTTTGTAAAGCTCAATGAGATAGGATATGAGCCGTATCAGATCTATTTCAAAGTCATTCCGTGACACACGGGTCATCGCGGCGTCTCAGAACAGATTTCATCTCCGCTAAGCGGTTGACTTTTGGGAATATCATAGTAAAATAGTGCTAATTACATATGGATTGTGTGAGAAGGTATACAAAGCGTATCTGGGAGAAGACTGACAGCTTCTGGGGAAGGGGAATGATCATGTTTCAATTTGTCATCTGTTTTATCGCGGGGATCGGTGCAGGGCAGGGCACGGGATTTGCAGGGATGAGTGCGGCGGCTGTCATCAGCCCGATGCTGATCACGTTTCTGGATCTCCCGGCGTACGAGGCGGTCGGGATCGCGCTGGCAAGCGATGTCCTGGCGAGCGTCCTTGGCTATGAGCTCAAAACGGCGGTCGGGACAAGCGTCTTTAAAGTCCAGGATCAAATGCTTTGTCAGCCGGAATGATTTTGTATGCCCTGTCATTATATAGATCCTTATATCGAACCAAAGAAAGAGATGATTTTCCAGACTGTGGTAAAGATAAGGATGAAAAAAACAGTTTTTAAGCGGTTTGCAGCAATTTTACCTTTATATAAGTGTTAAAGATCCGATAAAAAATGAGGACACCGAAGCATCCCCATTTCCTAAACTTTTCACTTGAAATTACACAGTGAATCGTTTATAATCAAAGTAGAAACAATCAAAGGATATTTGCTGTGTCCGATGATTGCCACCGGAAGCTAATAAACAGAGTTTACGAGTTACACAGGCTATCTCCTAGTGACGTAGGAGGTAGTCGATTTACTTTTTGTGGTGATTGTCAAGGTATGATAAAGCTGCAAAAATGACTAACAGCAACGTCAAAATTTCTAACGCGTTCATATGTAATTCCTTTCCGTTTCCGGGTAAAACAATCACCAGACTATCCCTGCGTTGTTCTAATCTGACTGAAGATATTTTATCATATCTGACAGGATAAGACAATAAAGTAATATTTTATAAAATCCCAATTTCAGTGTTCGTACAAAAGATGCGTTTTAACTTAGATTCAACGAAAGCAACATATTTTATGATGCAATATATAATCAGTTTATTTCTTAAACTTTATGAATCCGTATTATATAATGGATACATCAAAAAAATGGAGGTAATGTACAATGGACATCAAGGAACAAATTAATAAGATAATAAATGAAGTTTCCAAGAATCCTGATATCAAAGAGCAGTTTGAAAAGGAACCTGTAAAAGTAATAGAAGATCTGATCGGTGTTGATCTGCCAGATGATATTGTTATGAAGATTATTGACGGTGTAAAGGCGAAACTAACTATAGGCAGTGTATCTAAAGTTGCGGATACTCTGAAAGGAGTATTTAAGTGAGCATTATTCCAATATCAACTCCCGGACATTGAATCTATTTTATAAAACAATATATTACGGCTGAATCAAAACTACCAATATGCAGTAAACTCCTGCATAAAGGTAGTTTTTTGTATGCCAAATTAAAATACAAACAAATATTCTAAACTAATATACAAAAAGGTATTGACAAATGCAATCTGCTCTTTTCAAACAGATATATGTCCGCGCATACATAAAGAAAGTCTCTTGACGATCCTGTCAAAGGTGCTATAATGTACATATACAATATGTACATTGCGGAAGGCGGAGGTAAAGTGTGGAGATCATTATCAGTAACAATGCCAATAAGCCCATTTATGAACAGATCACATCTCAGATCAAGGCAATGATCATGAGCGGCGAGCTGCAGACTGGCGAGGCGATCCCCTCTATGCGGGCGTTGGCGAAATCGATCCATGTGAGTGTCATCACGGTTCAAAAGGCTTACGAGGATCTGCAGCGGGACGGTTTCATCGAGACGACAGTCGGCAGGGGAAGCTTTGTGGCAGCGCGGGACAGGGAATTTTATCAGGAGGAACAGCAGCGCATCGCAGAGGAACATCTGCAGGCTGCCGCGGAGATCGGGCGGGTCAGCAATATTTCACTGGAAAAATTGACGGAACTGCTGGCATTATTTTATCGGGAGGATGAGTGATATGGAAAATATTTTAGAGCTGCAGCAGGTTTCCAAGACATTTCCCAGATCGGATTTTGCGCTGGACAATGTGTCCTTTGCGCTGCCGTATGGTGCTGTCTTAGGATTTGTCGGGGAAAACGGAGCGGGAAAGACGACGACGATCGGCTGTATATTGAATACCGTGAACAGAGACAGCGGCACCGTGAAACTGTTTGGCAGGGAGATGTTGGACGGGGATACGGACATGCGGGAGAAGATCGGTGTCGTTTACGACGGAAATAACTTTCCGGTCTACTGGACGCCGCGGCAGCTGTCAAAAATAATGGGAGGGTTGTATAAAAACTGGGATGCTGTACTTTTTGAAAAGTATCTGGATACGTTTTCTCTGCCCGCAAAACAGAAGATCAGGCACTATTCCCGCGGCATGACGATGAAACTTGCGATCGCAGCGGCATTGTCCCATCACCCACAGCTTTTGATCCTGGACGAGGCGACAAGCGGACTGGATCCGGTCGTGCGGGATGATATGCTGGAGGTTTTCCTGGATTTTGTGCAGGAGGAGGATCATTCCATTCTGCTCTCGTCGCATATCACAAGTGATCTGGAAAAGATTGCGGATTACATCAGTTTTATTCACCATGGTAAGATCATCATGACCGTGTCGAAAAACGATCTGTCCTACCATTTTGCTGTCATGCGCTGCAGGGAGAGTCAGTTCTGTGCATTGGATCCGGAGGATATCGTTGCATGGCGGAAGAGGGATCTGCAGATCGACGTGCTGGTCTCCGACGGCAGGGCGGCACAGCGCAAATACAGGGACGTCGTTGTGGACCATGTCTCGATCGAGGAGGTCATGCTGCTTTTATGCACACGGGCGCATGGGGGAAAATCTGTCAATGATACAAAGGGGGAGCGGGTATGAGAGGAATGTTTCGGAATGATCTGTATATTGCGTGCGTTAACGTGAGGATATTTTCAGCTTTTATGCTGTTGTATGGCATCTTTTCTGTCGCGTGCGCAAGTCTCTATTATCAGATGTATTTTGTGCTGATCGGAATCGTCGGGTTTTCCGTGAACAGTGTGGTCGCCGTATTTCATGGAGAAAGCACGTCAAAATGGGGAAAATATAAACTCACGCTTCCGGTCAGGCGCAGAGATATTGTGAAAAGTGTGTTTTTGAGCCATATTTTCTGGCTGTTTGCCGGGGTCCTTTTTACAGGGACTGGGACGGGACTGTTTGCCCTTTTCCATGGTTATTCTTTTGAGCAGTACAGGGAGGTGTTCCTTATATTTGCTTTGGGCATCAGCGCGGGGCTTTTGATCGGGGCGATATTTATTCCGCTGTTTTATCTGGGAGGAGAGGATAGAACGATCGCTCTTCTGACCATTTCCCTGCTCTGTGCGATCGGGATCGCCGCCCTGCTTGTCAATGTGACGACCAATGTAGATTATCTGCTGCGTCTGGCTGTGATTTTCGCGGTGTCTTTCATGGCGATCGCCGTGTCCTATTGGCTGACGCTTTGCATTTTTAAGAGGAAGGAGTATTAAGGTTGCATAAGCTTTCCTTTTTTGTACGAGTATGCTATACTATCAACAGATCATAAAAAATTTTTCATAAGAAACTTTTGTAGGTAAAAGGAGCTGTGGGAGAAATGGGAATTGAGAAAGTGAAGGCATATTTCAGATCGTACAACATGGAGGAGCGGATCCGGGAATTTGACGTGTCCAGCGCGACAGTGGAGCTGGCCGCTGCGGCGCTGCACTGTGAGCCGCAGCGGATCGCAAAGACGCTCTCTTTTATGGTGGATGAGCATGCGGTGCTGGTGGTGACTGCCGGGGATATGAAGATCGATAATCCGAAATACAAGGCGCAGTTTGGCAAAAAGGCAAAGATGCTTGCGCCGGCGGAGGCGGAAGCACTGGTGGGGCACGCGGTGGGCGGTGTATGTCCGTTTGCGGTGAACGATGGCGTGGAAGTGTATCTCGATATATCGCTGAAACGATTTGAGACAGTCTTCCCGGCGTGCGGCAGTTCCAACAGCGCGATCGAGCTCACGATACCAGAATTGGAGAAATACGCCGGATACCCGGAATGGGTGGATGTGTGTAAGAGGGGAGGATCAGAATGAGCATGGTGATCTGGATACTGATAACGATCATTCTGACGGTATTCAATTCAAAAGTTTTTTCAGATGAACTGGAACGGGTGTCGGGAAATGTCAGTGCCGCAGTGGATATGCAGGAGAAGACGGAGCCAGCTTCGGGCAGCGCGGAGATGGATCATGCTGCGCCGACGGGAGGGATCTTTGGCTATGCTGACTATACAGGGTATCTGGATGCGTGCACGGCATGGGACGGTTATGGGCAGTTTGTGGGTCAGGATTATGACGGCGATGGAAAGTCAGACCGTGTTTACAGGGAATACATTGCAGCGGATGAGCAGTGTACATACCGGATTGAATTCGGGAACGGGGATCTGATCCAGACGAGGGAGTTTGGTATGGGAATGCCCGCAGTCCGGACCTGTGACCTGGACGGGGACAGTGTGAAGGAGATCATGATCCAGGCATATTATGGATTCAGCACGGATCCCAACGCCTACGGCGAGGCGGCGCTGTTTGAAAAGAAAGACGGCAGTTATCAGCCGCTGATGCTGCCGGAGGAGCTGGGCAGCGACCTCTACAGGCCCGGAATTACGGTGGTCTGCCGGAATCCCGGCAAGGAATTTCCGGAGTGGGCGTCCATGCCGCAGGACATTGATCAGGAAGTCAGCGCGCCTCATATTCATCTGTCAGTGAAGGAACTGACGGGAGAGATGGCAGTGGATGAGGTTGTATTATTAAACAGCGATCTGATGATGGATTTCGGCGATATAGAGACAGCACAGGAACACCGGAGCGTAAGCTATGAGGCTGTGGTCGTGAATGACGGAAAAAAGGATCGGATCGAATTTCACTTTGAGGCGCTGAATAAGTGGTCTTCCGATGAGATCGTGGTAACGGCAGCTTATGAAAAAGGAGCGCTGCAGGTGGTGGACAGCCAGTATGTGAAAGGATCGGATCTGACCGGATTCACCGCGGCTGGCACGGATCATGATACCACGCCGACGGAAGCCGCGGTCGAGCCTATGATAGAGCTCTTTACTTTTGAGGAGGCAGCGAGACGGGGGAATGTCGAAGAGTACGGCTATGAGACGGGCGGTATGCTGCCTGGAATGGGATCCGGCATGTGGTACAGCGTCATGGTGGACGGTGTGGAATATATTTATGGTAAGCTTGACGAAGACATGTCTCATAAAGGATATGAGCTCTACTCATGGGCGGTCTGGGACGAGTCGCACAGGCTTGCGAACGGTCTGCAGGTCGGTATGACAAGAGCGGAAGTGCTGGGGATCTGCCCAAACATGCGGGCGATCGGTTTTGATCCGGAAGGATATCCGGCATGGAACGGGACTGCTTACCCGGATCACTGGACGGACGCATTTGACGGCATACTGATCGCCAATATAGAGGACGGAATTGACAATCCTCCGCTCTATCTCGCCCTGATGATGAAGGACGACAAGGTGCTGGCGATCACGAAGTATGATCCGACTGCGGGGTAAATCTTAGGAACTGTTTCCTTACAGGATAAAATGATGAACTATGATTTGGAAAGGGAAATCTATATGAGAAGATGCAATAAAATAATGGTATGCATGAGCTTTCTGTTTGCCAGTGCATTGGCTGGATGTTCGCAAAAGGATATCGAAATCGCTTCCAATGATTCATTTCAGGCAGATCAGACAGATTCCATTATCCATGAAAGTGTGGACATTTCATATTATGATAATGGCTATCCTTATATTCACGATATACTTACAAATAATACAGATAATATAATCACTGAAACGGAGTATTGCATGCTTGCATATGATATTGACGGTGCACCTTTGAAATTGTACTGGAACTTTTTAGACACCAGCGCAGAATGCCGTTATGATCATGTTGTCAGGACAGGCAATGTAAATCTTCTGCCTGACCAGACAGAGAACTATAACGGAGGCTGGTCATTGTATGACGGCGAAAAGATGACAGATTATCCCCAGGTCGGAGACGGAGAGGCTAATCAGGCAGAATATTCACTGTTTTGTTTAAAAGAAGTAGTTTTTGAGGACGGTACTGTGTGGAAGAATCCTGAATACGAGAACTTTTTCCAGACTTATGCAGGCAGGCAAATAGATGTTGAAGTTTTACAGAACTATTATCCATATACATATTATTTGCAGGATCTGTGATGAGTTTAACGAAAAATATGGTATCGCTTTTATGCAGATGCAGTAAATGGTCAACAAGTTGAAGATGAATTAGCAATGATGTCAATGGTGATCTGCGTCGTTCCTAAAAGCTGGTGGTCTACATTGATTACCCGGTTTTCAAAGTTATGGTCGCCTTTTGCTGCGGCTATGACATTGAAAACCGGGTAAGGCAATGAGCTGTTTTCAGTGTTGCTAACCTTTGTAATAAACGAAATCATGTTGAACTCCTAGAGCGTGTTTGAAAAATCATTCCCATCATCTGCACGCCCCACTTTGCGCGATATTTGCGTCAAATTCAGTCGACGTAGCCCGCTACGCCTCCTTCATTTGGCGCAAATCTCCCACAAATTGTGACGCACATCTGACGGAAAGCATTTTTCGAACACGCTCTAGAACAACACCTTTCTCAAATCCCATATTATACCTCCATATCTGCAATGTTTCTTTTCAGATCGGCCCATGCGATTCCTGCTGCTACGGAGCCGATCACAAGGAACAAAATAGTTCCGGCAAGATCATTCAAAGTCATGGCCATAATCTGGCACAGGACAATCGCTATAATGACGACTGCAACGATCGTTACAGTTACAGACTGCCTGTCAAAGTCAATCCACAAAGCAACAATTCCCCATACGCCCGCAAGGAATGAATAAGGGATAAGAGAAAAAATGCTATATATTTCAGAAAGGGTATGGCTTGAAAGCAAAACCTGTTTTCCAATAGAAATAGGGCTTTTTAGTACGCTTCCCGCAACTTCGCTGAATTTCGTGGTATCGTTACGCTGCAGGGAAAACTTAAAGAAATGTTTTATTTTTCAAGCCCGCTTAAATCTTTGATCTCTTCTACTGCCTGAAACGGATTGTTCCCCATAAAGATTCGGGTTGTTACCGCGTCTGCGATTTCGAGGTATTTATTTCGTGCCATAAGCGAAAGGTGAAAATCAGTTTACCAATTTTCACATCTTTGTGCTATAATGTTTTATATGATTTTGTTTCCTCTAAAAATCGACGAATCACAATCGGGATCTGAAAGGAGTGAAAAAAAGTATGTTGCATTGCGGAACACAGAGAATAGAAACGAAACGATTGGTCTTAAGAAGGTTTACTGAGGAGGATGCTGCTGCCATGTACAAAAACTGGGCATCTGATGACGAAGTGACAAAATATTTAACATGGCCCACTCATTCCAATATGGATGTCAGTAAATATGTGCTGAAAGATTGGGTAAGTGCCTATTCTGATGAAAAGTATTATCAATGGGCGATCGTTCTCAGGGAAAATGGCGATGAACCGATCGGTTCTATCAGTGCTGTCGAAATGAACGAAGATGTTTCTATGGTACATATCGGGTACTGTATCGGAAGGGCATGGTGGAATCAGGGAATTACTTCTGAGGCAATGAAAGCGGTCATGGACTTCTTTTTTGACAGGGTAAATGTAAATCGGATCGAAGCAAGGCATGATCCGGAAAACCCCAATTCCGGCAAAGTAATGATGAAATGCGGAATGAAGTATGAAGGCACTCTGCGCAGTTCGGATCGAAACAATCAAGGGATACGCGATGCCAGTTATTATGCACTGTTAAGGTCGGAACGATAATGAAACGCAGGCATCAGGATCTGCAGACAGGAGAAAAGTATGAAAAGTAAAGGAAAGATCAGGTTCTCATTTAATTCGCCGGTCGTGATCTGTTTCACGGCGGTCTGTTTTCTGGCGCTGGCACTGGGATGGGTCACGAAGGGATGGACGACGAACGCGCTGTTTAGCGTGTACCGTTCTTCGTGGGTGTCGCCGCTGACGTATGTGCGTCTGTTCGGACATGTGCTCGGACATGCGAACTGGGAGCATTTTATCGGAAATATCATGATACTGTTGATTGTGGGACCGCTGCTGGAGGAAAAGTATGGTTCGTCCAATATTTTGTTTGTGATCCTTGCGACAGCGCTGGTCACGGGGATCGTGCACTGCATCTTTTTCCCGCATATACAACTGCTCGGCGCCAGCGGCGTGGTGTTTGCGTTCATACTGCTATCCCCGTTTACCAGCGTAAAGGAGGGGACGATACCGATCACGCTGGTGCTCGTCGCGGCACTCTATATCGGAGGGCAGATCTACAGCGGAATCGTCACCAGCGACAACATATCGCAGTTGACGCACATCATAGGCGGCTGTGTCGGAGCAGGTCTGGGGTACGTGATGCACAAAAATAAGATGAACAGGTATTGAAAATGTTTATGTTGAAATGGAGATGTTTTTTATGAAAAGAGCAGTGACGGATCTGCCGCCATGGGAATGCATGATGAAGAAGATGGTGTGGCAGCAGATGGGAAACATAACAGGTCAGAAAATCCTTGATTTTGGCAGCGGCATGGGGGTGACTGCGGATCATCTGGCTGAAAAGAATGATGTGACGGCTGTGGAGCCGGACGAAGACAGTGTCAGGAGCAGATGGACAGGAAATGCGTACACGCAGATCGTCGGAAGCACGGACAGACTGCGCCAGTTTGCAGATGAAACATTTGATGTCATCGTCTGTCATAACGTGCTGGAGTACGCCCTGGACCGGGAGCAGATCGTGACCGAGTTTGCAAGGTTGCTGAAACCAGACGGAAAGATCTCGATCGTGAAGCATCATCGCGCGGGCAGGGTCATGCAGATGGTCGTGCTGTTGGATAATTTCGAGCACGCACATGACCTGCTGGATGGAAAAAGCGGAGTGTCTTCACAGTACGGATCGATCCGGTATTACGAAGATGCTGATATCGAGAAATGGTGCAGTGCACTGACGATCACGAAAACACTTGGAATGCGGACGTTCTGGGATCTGCAGCAGAATCAGGAACAACATGGAGATCCTGCGTGGCAGGATCAGATGATCGGGATCGAGATGCGCGTGTGGGAGATGGAGCCCTATCAGGATATTGCGTTTTTTCATCATCTGATTATCGAAAAGAAGCGGAGGTGATCAGGACGCTGGATATAGCAGAAGCGAGCAGGGAACTTGAACAATGTGCTGGAAAACTCTGCTGTGGATCTGATCTGAGTATTATTATGTGAAAACGAAAGGGGAAAGCGTCATGAACATCGCAGTGTTATCAGATATCCACGGCAATCACATCGCACTGGAAGCATGTATGGCGTATCTGGCAAAGCAGGATATCGACGCATACTGTTTTCTGGGAGACTATGTGGGAGAACTTCCCGGGATCAGGCAGACGATGGATATCGTGTATGATTTGCAGAGGAAGCTGCCCTGCCATATCATCAGGGGAAACAAGGAGGACTACCAGTTGTATGGTCTCGGGGAGGGTCACCCGGAGTGGGATCTGTATCCGAGCACGGTCGGAATGCTGCGCTACGCGAGACAGCATCTGACGCAGGAGGATATCACTTTTCTGGCAGCGCTGCCGATCACGGACTGTATCCGCGTAGACGGTATGGAGCCGATCCGGATCTGTCATGGTTCACACCGGGCAGTGAAGGAGGATATCCGCCCCGGCGGGAGTCAGAACAGGGAGATCTTTGCGGAAGTGGAAGAGAAGTATCTGTTATGCGGGCACACGCATATGGCGATGGATATACGGGAATATGGAAAAACGGTATGGAATCCCGGTTCTGTCGGTCTGCCGATCATCGAGGAGGGCAGTATGAAGGCGCAGTTCATGATCCTTCATGGTGAAAAACGATGCGGAAAAGGGGAATGGACGCCGGAGTTTGTGGCGCTGGATTACGACATTGAGTATGTGATACGGGATATGCGCGAGAAGGGATTGTACGAGACTGCACCATACTGGTCGAGGGTGACTGAGAGCATTCTGCGCGGAAAGAGGACGACGCAGGGGCGGGTACTGTGCAGGGCGATGGAGCTGTGCGAGCAGGAGAACGGCAGATGTGACTGGCCCGAAGTGCCGGAGAACTGCTGGGAGCGGGCGTATGAAGATATGAAGCGCGGAAAAATATGAGTCGGTCAGTCAGAATGGAGGTATTATACAAATGGAATACAAAGTGATCCGCCTGGTGGACAGGCCAGAGCTAAAGGAGCGCGCGGCACAGTGGTTCCACGGGAAGTGGGGTATTTCGCTGGAGGCATACGCGGAGAGTATGGCGACGTGTCTTGCCATGAAGAGCGCTGTGCCGCAGTGGTATCTGGCAATGGAAGAGGATCAGATCATCGGCGGACTGGGAGTGATCGAGAATGATTTCCACGACAGAAAAGACCTTTCCCCGAATGTCTGTGCCGTCTACACGGAGGAGGCAAAGAGAGGCCGGGGCGTGGCGGGAGCTTTGCTTGATACGGTCTGCACAGACATGAAGGAGCGCGGGATCGATACGCTCTATCTGGTGACAGACCATACTTCTTTTTATGAGCGGTACGGCTGGGAATTCCTGTGTATGGTGCAGGGCGACGGCGAGCCGCAGATGTCGCGGATGTATATACATCATTATTAATGTTTTGATGTTTTGAGCCTCTCTTTTCATTTTTGGGGGAATGTGATATGATTGAGGGATAGGTTGCAGAGGACACTTTCAGAGAGGGATTGATCATGAGATTCGCAGAGGAAAAATACTGTACAGCAGAGGAGTTTTACAATATACCTGACGATATCCGGGCAGAGCTGATAAACGGCGAGATCGTCTACATGGCTTCGCCCAGCCGGATTCATCAGGAGATTTTGGGAGAACTATTTAATATAATAAAAAATCACATAAAATTCAACAATGGCAGGTGCCGTGTATACCCTGCCCCTTTTGGCGTACAGCTCAGCGAAAACGATGACACAGTGCTGGAGCCGGACATCTCTGTCATCTGTGATCCGGGGAAATTAAATGACCGCGGCTGTCTCGGGGCACCCGACTGGATCATCGAGATCGCTTCTCCGTCCAATCCGAAAAATGATTATATTGTAAAGCTGAATCTGTACAACAACGCCGGGGTGCGTGAATACTGGATCGTTGACCCGGAAAACAACGGGATCCATGTGTACAGCATGGGAGACAGATTTTCCGTAAAGACGTATTCGTTTGACGATACTGTCAAAGTGGGTATCTATGAAGATCTGTATATCGATTTTGCAAGCCTCGACCTCAGTCGCTTGCTTTGATGCCCTGCGCTGCCAGTTTTTTAAGGTTTTCTGTCATATTATTCAGGATTTCGGGGGAATGTCCGGTCCAACTGGTCACTTCTGCAACAATTTTTAACGGCTGTCTGGATCGATATGACTTGGTGGGATTTCCGGGGAATTTCTTGTCGGTAAGATTCGGGTCGTCTTCGTAGTCTCCGGTTGGCTCGACAACATAGATTCTTTCCCTGCCTTCCCCCTCCGCCAGTTCCGCGCCCCAGACGGCCGCTTCCAAAGTTCCCGCAAAATAAACATACTGGGACATTCGATCATCGTTATAATTCTTTTTCATTCCTGTAATGATCATATCGCCTGTTTTCAGATCCGCTTTTGTTCCATGAAAAAAGGAACCTGGACTAAATACAATTTTCTCATTCATCTGATCTTCTCCTTTACCATTTTATACTCACGACAGATGAAATCTGCCGTGAGTATTGCGCCAGCCGCAGCCACGAAGTGGCATATTTCCTTATGCGGCTGTGTGCATAACTTTATACTGAGCGGTCAGTCTTTTCGACCGCCAGTATAAAATTCTATTATCAGTGATAGCGAGATTATATCACATTTCCGGGCGGATCACAATGATCTGACATGAGGCGCATAAGCTTTACATTATTTTTAAAATGTTAAAAAAGGATTGACTCTCACGGTGCGTTATAGATTATCTTAGGAAGTGTGAAGTGCGGGTTGTCGCTTCGCAGCGTATGGAAGGAAGGAGGGAGGATTGATATGATGACAGTAAAAGAGATTTCAGAGATCACAGGTATCAGCGTGCGTACACTGCATTATTACGACGAGATCGGCCTGCTGGCGCCGTCCCAAAAGAGCGCGGCAGGTTACCGGCTTTATGATGATAAGGCATTGGAGCGGCTGCGGCAGATCCTGTTTTTCCGCGAGTTTGATCTTCCGTTAAAGGAGATCAGGGCTGTCATGGATGACCCGTCGCTTGACAGGAATGGGATACTGCAGATGCAGCGCAGGATGCTCGTCCGTAAAAAGGAGCGGATGGAACGCCTGATCGCGAGCATTGACAAGATTCTGAAAGGAGAGGATAAGATGGACTTTGAAGTGTTTGATAGGAGTGAGATCGAGGAGATCTGGAATTCATTGTATGAAAATTGCAGCGAGGCGCAGAGGGCGCTCTTTGTATCGCGATACGGCAGCAAGGAGGCGTGGAGAAGACAGTTTCTGGAGAGTGCGTCATCGGAGGAGGCGCAGAAAAGCTATGCAAAGATCGTAGAGTGGTACGGGAGCAAGGAAAAGGCGATGGAGGCGCAGAAGAATCCCACTGATGCGGGGCTTGTAACGGCGTATCAGAAACGGATCACAGCAGTGATGCAGAAGCTTGCGGACAAGATGGGAACCGATGTCAATGACATGGGAGTTAAGGAGATCGTCGGCGAGTATGACTTTGTGGCAAAGCAGTTGTATCAGATGGACGATGTCTCCGCTCTGATGAAAGAGCTTGCGGCGGCTTATCAGACCAATGAGACGATGCAGAAGGTACAGGACAGTATCTACGGCGACGGCGCAACCGCGTATATCGGACAGGCGATACAGGCATTTTACGCATAACGGAAATTCTAAACCCTTTACAAGACGGGCTAATCACAATATAATGATATGGAAAAGGTTTTTTTGATGGAAAGTGGAGGGTGAATCATTATGAGAGACAGAAATGTGAAAAACAGCGTGTTAGCCATCGCAGCAGCCGTCCCGCTGCTGATGACAGGCTGTCAGTCAGATGCCGTCAGCAGTGCGGAGACGGAGGCGCTGAAAGAGCAGATCGCACGCCTTGAGCGGCAGGTCGCTGATCTGGAACAGCAGCAGTCGGCAGCAGGAAGCGTGCAGCAGACACAGGATGACACAAGCGCCGGGGACGACCGGCAGGCACAGGATGACACAAGTGCCGGAGACGACTGGCAGGCACAGAATGACACAAGTATCGGAAGCAGCCAGCAGTCCGAAGGCAATGCCGGAAACAACGCACAGGTTCAGCCTGACAGGAATACTGGAAATATCCATTCTCCCAGGCATGACGAGGGGGACTATCATGATCAGTCCAATTACGCCGGAAACGGCAGTGCGTCAGATCAGCAGGGGACTGCTGCGGATGGGCTGACCACATATACGATGGAGGAACTGGGGGCAATGGTTGGCGCATTTGTGGCAAAGGCGGGTGCGGCGGCTCCATCCGGGCAGGACGCACAGGATATGGAGCAGTTTTTTGTCCTGAAGCAGGAGGAGAAACAGATCGATGATACACTTGACAGCCATGAGGATGAGTTGGAGTATCTTTACAAGACAGGATCCCTGACACGGGACGACTATAAGAAGCTGGAACGTGAGCTGGAGCTGCTTGAGAATCAGCTGGATGCCGCTGAGGATCAGCTGGAGTATGTGTTTGGTATTGATGACTGATCTGCCCGGCCCGATCACAGGAACCAGCAGGAGCTGACAGAAATGAAGACTACGCATTTCTGCGTAGTCCATAAGATAACCAAGATTTGCATCTGTAACTTTGAAGATAAATATAGTTACGATAATTGTAGTGTAGTTGAGTTTGAAGCGTTTTTCAAGAGTCAGAATTGACCAGCATTGAGATTGGACAACTCTGACCTGTTACGCATCAAGCCATGTACCATGGCTTGATGCATCTCAACCACGGTGTGTCCTGAAATTTATCAATAAGCTACAGCAGTAAAATGTGAGGAGTTGGGGTATGAGACTGGTGATCGATTGTTTCAAGCTTGTGAAGGGAGCTGGAAAAAGTATCGGAATCTACAATCTGGCAGTGAATCTTGTGAGAGAGCTTGCTTCAGGCCATGACAGGAATGAACTGACCGTTCTGGGAAATGCATATAACAAAAGGGATTTTAACATTTCAGGGATAAAGTTTATAGAGATACACAGGAATCCACACAGCAGGATAACGTGCATACTTTGGGAATTGTTTGAGGTGAGCATTGTTGCCAGAAGACTGAAGGCAGATAAAGTGCTGTTTCCAAGAGGGTATGCGTCCATGCTGCATTTGACGAGGGAAAGTGTGATCATTCATGATATGATCCCGTTTTATTATCATGAACATTTTCCGGGATACTTTAACAGACTTGAGAATTTTTATATCATGTGGCGTTTAAAGGCATCGGCACGTAAGGCGGATGATGTGATCACGATATCGGAGGCGTCAAGGAAGGACATTGAGAAGTACGCCCATGTATCTGCCAGCAGGATCACTGTGATCAACAATGGATACAACTGCATTTCGAAAAATGATTACAACGAACTGGAGGAAGCGTACATTCTGGCAGTCACATCAGCACTTCCACACAAGAATGCGGAGGGCATCGTAAAGAGTTATGAGCAGTACTGCCGCATCGCAGATCGGCCTTTAGCGCTCAAGATCATAGGGATAGATGACTGCAGCAAATTTACTTCGGATATGGCGGCAGCCCAAAGGATCACCTGCATAAAATATGTAGAAAAGAACGAGGATCTCTATCAGCTGATACACGGCGCCAAGGTTTTTCTCTTCCTTTCAATGATTGAAGGGTTCGGATTTCCGCCGATTGAGGCGATGCAGCTGGGAACCGCGGTGATCTGCTCGAATACAAGCTCTTTGCCGGAAGTGGTGGGTGATGCGGCGGTCTGCGTCGATCCGAATGCGAATGACCAGGTGGCACAGGCGCTTGCCAGTCTGCTGGATGATGCAGAGCGGCGCCGGTATCTTTGCAAAAAGGGATTTGAGAATGTGAAACGGTTTTCGTGGGATCAGACAGGTAAGAAATACAGGGAGGTTCTATTTCGGTGACGGGTGTCAGGAAAAAAGCAGTCTTTTTGGACAGGGATGGTACGATCAATGTGGATGTCGATTATCTGTATGAAACAGATAAATTGGAATTTATCGATGGAGCAATTGAGGCGCTGGCTTTGTTGAAAGAACATGGATACAGGCTGATCGTGATATCAAACCAGTCCGGTATCGGAAGAGGTTATTTTAGGGCGCAGGATGTGGAGTGTCTGCATGAATACATGAATCGCATTTTACAAAGACAGAATGCGGCGGTTGACGCTTTTTACTACTGTCCCCATGTGGAGCAGGACATGTGTGGATGCAGAAAGCCGCGGACCGGTCTGATCGACCGCGCTGCGGCGGAGTGGGGCATCGATCTGTCCTGCTCGTACATGGTCGGAGATACTGAGACGGATGTCATGACAGCGATTCATTCGGGCTGTCGTTATGGATTGGTTCTGAGTGGGCATGCAGTTCCGGAGATGGTCCGGCAAAAATATAAAGCCCATTTATATCAGAACCTGTGGGATTTTGCACGGCGCATCTGTGAAGTGGAGTAAGTTTGCGTGGAATTAAAATGATCAGCTGCAGATTACTTCGTAATTGGAAGAAACTCGCAGGCATAGGTTATAGTGAGTGAGATGGAGAGATATGAACGATATGAACTTTGATCTGATGGCACGATTGTACAAAAAGGTACCCCGATATACGAGGTTGTGCTTTGCAGTGGCAATGATAGCAGGGTGGCTTACCCATTTCTATATGCTCACCAACAAATTTCTTAACTGGGATGACGCCAACAATATGGATACCTTTGGCAGCGGTGATTATCTCGGCAGATGGTTTTTGAAGTATATCCATCCTCTGGGAGGAAAATACAGCATTCCGGCAGTGCACGGATTTTTGCTGATCGTGTGCATCGCTGTATCAGCCTGCATCATTCTGGAGATATTACAGATAAAGAGCATGACAGGGGCAGTTCTTACAGCAGTGGTGCTGGAGACCTTTCCGAGTGTGGTGAGCACGATGACCTTTATGTTCATGGCGCACACGTCAGGGATCGGCATTCTCATGGCGACGCTCGCCGTGTATCTTCTGAGGAGATACCGGCATGGCTGGCTGCCCTGCATGGCGCTTCTGGTCTGTGTGCTGGGCACTTATCAGAGCTATATCAGCTTTGCGATAACGCTGATGCTGCTTGGCATGATCGCGGACGTTTTTCACGGTGAGAAGTTTTCAGGCATATTCAGAAAGGGCATCGTGTGTGTCCTGGTGCTCGGTGTGGGCGTGCTGATCTATATGAAGCTGTCGCATGTGATCTACCCCAATCTGGATCAGGAGACCTACGGCGGTGTGGGGAATATGGGACAGATCGCGCTCCGTGAGATGCCGACGCTGGTCGGAAGGTGTTATAAGCGTTTTCTCGAGTATTTCCTGTGGAAACCGTTTGCGTTCGTGAGCGGCACGGCACAGGCGGCAAACATCATGACCTGTGTGCTTGCGATCGCGCTGTTTGCCTATCTTGTGATCAGCAGAAAAATGTATCAGGATGTCCTGACGTTTCTGATGCTGGTGCTCCTGTGCGTCTTTGTGCCGCTGGCAGCGGCGTTTGTGTACTTCATGGCGCCGGATGTCACGTATTCCATGTTGATGCTGTACGCGTACGCGCTGATCTATGTGACAGTGATCGCGCTCCTCGAATACTGCATGGAGGACTGGCATGCCAGATCTGTGTCCGCAGGGTGGAGGAACGGGCTTCGGTATGCGGCTGTAGCTGTGACGGTGTTCACGGTGTCTGTGAGCAGCTACACGGATTATCTGCTGACGAACCGTGCCTATCTGAGGACAAACCTTGCCACGGAGCGGGTACAGCAGTACTTTAACAGAGTGATCGCCATGGTCGAGCGCACAGAGGGATATGAGAACGGTGACAGTATAGAGATCCTGGGAGAGTTTTACTACAGGGACAATCCGAGCACGGTCGAGGTGGATATCCTGGATTCCGAGGTGCTCCGGGAGCTCGATGGCGTGGCGCTTGAGAACGGCCTGATCACGACAGGTGTGAGGGATAATTTTATCAAAATGTTTGTCGGTTATGACATGGCGGATCTGCCATTTTCGGAGAAGGAGGCCATTATGGAGACAAAAGAGTACAAAAATATGGCCGTGTATCCGAAGGAAGGCTGTGTGCAAAAGATCCGGGGGATCTGGGTCGTAAAGATGTGCGAGTGAATTTTGAGTGGGGAAGAGTATGAGAGGGATAATGAGAGAACTGGCGGTAATACTGTTTGCGGTAAGCTCGACGATCGCGCTGTTTGTGGATGTGGAATCCACAGGGAACCTGTCGATGGCGCTGAACGGGGATGGAATCCCGCAGCTGATCGCACTGGTGATCCTGATCTATGTATACAGGCGGATCTGGATACAGGGTGAGCTGCTGCACATGCGGAAACGGAGGGAGCGGGCCGGATATGCAGTCATAGCTTTTCTTTTCACATTGGCGATGATCATAGGAAAGGCACAGGGGGCGGAGGAGGATCTGAAGTATTCTCTGATCGCGGTGATCCTGTTTGCAGGATATATGCCGCTGTTTTATGTGATCATCTCCTTTCTCGGCGGAAAGATCACGGATATGGCAGACGGGCAGGGAGAGTGCAGGACTTCCTCCAGGGTGACAAGGTGGCTGTTTGAGGATCACGTGGTACTTGGTGTGATGCTCGTGGTATTTCTGTGCAGGCTGCCATATCTGATCGCGTTTTATCCGTGTTCCATGTCCTGGGACGGCGGCGCGCAGATCTGTGATTTTTACAGTCTGCACGATTCTGGGGCCTTTTTTAACCACCATCCGCCGTTGGTAAGCTTTCTGTACGGGGCGGCGGCGCTGTATTCACAGAAGTGGGGGATACCGGATCTGGGCATGTTCGTGATCCCGCTGATGCAGACCTGCCTCTCGGCGTTTGCGGTAGCACAGGTGTGCGTGCTGTACAGGGAGCTTGCGATCCCTTACTGGATCCGGTGGACAAGCCTGGCCTATTACGGTCTGTTCACGGTGTGGTGCATGTTTGATGTCACCTACATCAAGGATTCGATCTATTGGCCGCTCACGCTCCTGTACACGGTGGAAATGGTCTGGTGCCTGGTCAGGCAGGAGGCTTTCTTTGCGGGAAGGAAGCATGTCCTGCTGATGATCCTGTACGGGGTGCTGATGACGCAGACGAGGAACAATGGGATCTTTGTGCTGCTTTTTACGATCCCGGTCCTGTTTGTCATCATGCAGGGAAAGAGAAAAGGATATTGCCTCGGTGCGGCGGCCGCCATATTTGCAGCGGTTTATCTGTTGGATAACGCACTCTATCCGGCGCTCGGAGTGGTGAATCTGGAAGTGAAGGAGGATACGTACTGCATCCTGTTTCAGCAGACGGCGAAATACGGCCAGGATCACCCGGACGACGTGACGGAGGAGGAACGCGCCTTTTTGAACCGGATGTTTGACTATGATGAGCTTGTAGAAGCTTATAATCCGCAGCTGGCTGACTGGGTGAAGAACTGCCTGAAGATCTGTGAGGCGACTTCGGCGGATGGGACGAATTCTGAGTTCGCCCAGATCAGGGACGAGTATTTCCGGGTGTGGTTTGCCCAGTTCCTCCGCCATCCGCTCTCGTATGTGAACACGTTTCTCGAATGCTCGTACGGATACTATTACCCGGAGGTGAGACCGTATAAGGAGGGCACTGGATTTTATGAGATGGACCGGAACATGTTTACGGAAGGAATGCATCCGGCGCGCCAGATCACAGCTTTGGCGCCATTCCGGTTTCTGCTCGAGCAGGTCAGCAAGTTTGAGTATCTGCCAGGGATCGGACTCCTGTACCGCTGCGGTTTTTATACATGGTGCGTTGCCTTTGCCGCCGGCTGGCTGCTGATCCGGAAAAGATACCGGGAGGCGGCGGCCGCACTTCCGGCGGTTGTCAATATCCTGGTCTGTCTGATCTCGCCGGTCAATACCTGTATCCGATATGCGCTTCCGGCGATGTGTATGGTGCCCCTGCTTTCCGCGCTGCTGTTCAAAAAGGAATAAAATTGACATTGCCAAGAAATGTGATATGGTTTACAATCATAATAAAAAGGCGGCGAATATCACATTATCGGGAATTGGTGAGCGACGGAGATAAAGGAAATTAATAAAATATGGAAGGAAGTAACAGAATTGGATAACAGTAGACAAAAAGGCGTACTCTACATTGTGGTTCCCTGCTATAATGAGGAGGAGGCCCTGGAAACATCGGCGCTGAAGCTGTTGGAAAAGCTCCATGATCTGAAGAAGAGGGAGATCGTATCAAATGAGAGCAGGATCGTGTTTGTGGACGATGGTTCGAAGGACCGGACATGGGATCTCATAAAAGGCCTGTATGGCAGCAATGAGGAGATCAAAGGGCTTCGGTTCGCACACAACAGGGGGCATCAGAACGCGATCCTTGCAGGGATGCTCTATTCCAGAAAATATTGCGACTACACGATCACGATCGATGCGGATCTCCAGCAGGATATCAATGCCATGGAAGATTTCATCGGCGAGTATGTGAGGGGCAGCGAGATCGTGTTTGGCGTGCGCAATTCCAGGAATACGGATGGTTTCTTCAAGAAGTTTTCGGCGACGCTGTTTTATAAGACGATGACGCTCATGGGCTGCAATATCTATGAAAACTCGGCAGACTACAGGCTGATGGGCTCAAAAGCCCTGGAGGCGCTGGCAGAGTATGATGAGGTCAATCTGTTCCTGCGCGGGATCATACCGGATATCGGGCTTAGGTCGTCCGTTGTGCATTTTGAGGTGTTTCCGCGCATGCAGGGAAAGTCCAAATATCCGCTGTCGAAGATGGTCACGCTGGCTGCGGACGGGATCACGTCGTTCAGCATCAAGCCGATCCGGATGGTCTTTGCGATGGGCATACTGGCAATGCTGGTGGGGTTTTGCATGATCGTGCACATCATATATGAGTACTATTTCGGCTATACGGTCAGCGGATGGTCATCGATCCTGATGTCCATATGGGTGCTCGGGGGAGCGATCCTTCTGTCGCTTGGCATCATAGGGGAGTATGTGGGAAGAAATTATCTGGAGACGAAACACAGGCCAAGATATTATTTCTGGGAGATTCTTTCGAGGGACGAAGGGCGGAATGATCATGAGAAGTGATAGATATTTTGACAGGATCATCATCGGGGCAGGGCTCTACGGACTCTATTCCGCGTATTTCTGTGCGGGACGGGGACAGCGTGTGCTGGTGCTGGAGTGCGATGATGCGCCGTTTGGGCGGGCGACTTATATCAATCAGGCGAGGGTGCATCAGGGGTATCACTATCCGCGGTCGCTGTCGACTGCGATGAAGTCCGCCGGCTATTTTGCACGCTTTAACGAGGACTATGGTTTTTGCATCAACAGGGAGTTTCAGAAAGTGTACGCCACCTCCAGCGAGTACTCGTGGACTGACGGCGCGCAGTTTCAGAAATTCTGTGAGGCGGCGGATATTCCGTGTGAAGAACTGAACCCGGACAAATATTTTAAGAAGGGCATGTGCGACGGGGCGTTTCTGACGCGGGAGTACACGTATGACGCCATGATCCTGAGGGATTTCTTTGTGGAAAAGCTCCGGGAGATGGGAAGCCTCGTGGAGATCCGTTTCGGCGTGGACCTCGAGAGGATCGAGAGGGCACAGGACGCGTACGGGCTGTATGTCAGGGAACCGGGCCGGGATGAACTGCTGGAATACCGGACGGGATTCGTGCTCAACGCGACGTACGCCTCCACGAACCAGATCCTCGATCTGCTGGGGTACGAAAAGTTCGGCATCAAATATGAACTGTGCGAGATCATACTCTGCGATGTCAATGACAGGTTGAGGGAGTATGGATTTACGGTGATGGACGGTCCTTTTTTTTCCATCATGCCGTTTGGAAAGACGGGGCTGCACTCGCTCACGTCCGTCACGTTTACCCCGCATGCGACAAGCTATGACGCTGTCCCGCAGTTTTCCTGCCAGGCGGACAGCGGCGGTCACTGCAGCGGCAGACGCCTTGGCAACTGCAATGACTGCAAGGCAAGGCCGGGGACTGCTTTTTCATATATGGCGAACCTGGCGCGCAAATATCTGCGGGAGGAATACAGCTTTACGTACAGGGACTCCCTGTTTTCGATGAAACCGATCCTGATGAGCTCGGAGATCGACGATTCGCGGCCGACTGTGGTGCGGACCTGCTCGGTGGATCCAACATTTGTCAGCGTGCTGTCGGGGAAGATCAATACAGTATATGATTTGGATGATATATTAGAAGGAGCGTGACACATGACAAACAAAGAAAAAAATTTTATGTCTGCGGTGCTCTATGTACACAATGATGAGGCGGTGCTCGCAGATTTTCTGCGGACTGTCATGGGCGTATTGGAGGATAACTTTGAGCACTCGGAGATCATCTGTGTGAATGATCATTCCCAGGACGACAGTGCGGGGGTCGTGCGGGAGATCAGCAAAGGGGCGGAGAGTGCCACGGTCACGGTTTTGAACATGAGTTATTTTCATGGGATCGAGGCTGCCATGAATGCCGGGATGGATCTGGCGATCGGGGATTTTGTGCTGGAGTTTGATGCGTGTGTTCCTGATTTTGAGGCGTCGGAGATCATGCGTGTGTATCGGAGATCCCTGGAAGGGTATGACATCGTGAGCGCCTCTCCCGACACAAGGCAGCGTTTTACATCCAGCCTGTTTTACAGGGTGTTCAACAGGTTCACAGATTTTCCGTATCAGCTGGGAACAGAGCGCTTCAGGGTGCTCAGCCGCAGGGTGATCAACCGGATCAGCAGCATGAACAAGACAGTGCCGTACCGCAAGGCGGTATATGCCAACTGCGGGCTGAAGACTGCGAACATCAGGTACCAGGCCACAGGCGTCCATGGGACTAAGAAGGATGAATCAGAGCGCAGATACCGGACGGATCTTGCGATCAACAGCATGATCCTGTTCACCGGGCTTGGCTATCAGTTCTCGGTCACCATGACGATCCTCATGATGCTGGTCGCCGTCGCTGTGGCGGTGTATTCCGCGGTAGTGTATCTGTTCAGCACTCCGGTGGCAGGCTGGACAACGACGATCTTTTTCATGTCCTTTGCCTTTTTTGGGCTGTTTGGGATCCTTACGATCATCATAAAGTATCTGCAGATATTGGTCGACCTTGTATTCCGGCGCAGGAAATACAGTTTTGAAAGTATTGAAAAAATGGGAGGGAACTGACATGGTAGCATTAGTAGGTTACACGGGATTTGTAGGAAGCAATCTCTATGCGAGGGCGAGAAACCGCATCAAGGGAGTGTATAATTCACAGAATATTGAGAAAGCATATGGATTAGAGCCGGAGGTGCTGATCTACGCGGGGGTGCGTGCGGAAAAGTATCTGGCGAACAGTGCGCCGGACTGTGATATGGAGTTGATCCTGGAGGCGGAAAAAAATATCAGGGAGATCAATCCGCAGAGGCTTGTGCTGATCTCTACTATTGATGTGTATCAGAACCCTGTGGGGGTGGATGAGGCGGATCCTGTCCTGTCGGGCGCAAAGGGCGGGACCGGAAACGGCATCCAGCCGTACGGGCTGAACCGGTATTATCTGGAATCGTGGGTGAGAAAGAATTTTCCAGATGCCCTGATCGTGAGACTTCCCGGATTATATGGATATCATATCAAGAAGAATTTCATATATGACTATATCAATGTGATACCATATATGTTGAAAAAAGAAAAATATCAGGAGCTGAAGATCCTTGAAAAGGCGGACGATGCCATCATGCTCGACGCCTGCTATGAGGCGGCGGGCAACGGGTTTTACAGATGTGTGAAGCTCGATAAAGAGCGAAAAGAGCTCCTGCAGAGAAAATTTAAGAAGCTTGGCTTCACTGCGCTGAACTTTACGGACAGCCGCAGCACGTTCCAGTTCTATTCACTTGGGCGGCTGTGGGAGGATATCCAGATCGCGCTGAATGAGGGAATAACCCTGTTGAATATCGCCACAGAACCGGTCACGGCCGCCGAACTGTACAAAACGCTGACGGGCGAGGTATTTAAGAACGAACTGAAGGGAACACCTGCAAAGTATGATTTCAGGACGAAATATGCATCTGTCTTTGGCGGAAAAGGAGGATACATATGCAGTAAGGAGGAGATCATGGCAGATATCAAGCTGTTTGTGAGACATATGATCATGGAAGGAGAAAGAGGATAGCGGTATGAGGAATCTGGCGATTTCGAATATAGCGTGGGAGCCTGCGGAGGACGGAGCGGTCTACGCGCTGATGCGCAAGTATGGCTTTTCAGGGCTGGAGATCGCGCCGACGCGTATCTTTGAGACAGCCCCCTATGAAGATCTGGGAGCGGTGCGGACATGGCGGAGGGAATTTGCGAAAAAGGAAGGTTTTGCGATCCCGTCGATGCAGTCCATATGGTTTGGGAGGACAGAGAAACTGTTTGCGGATGAGGCGCAGAGGCAGGTGCTTCTGGACTACACGAAAAAGGCGGTGGATTTTGCGGAGGCGGCCGAATGTGCGAACCTTGTGTTTGGCAGTCCGAAAAACAGGGCGCTGCCCGATCGTGCAGACCGGGCAGTATGGCAGCAGGGGATCTGCTTTTTCCAGGAGATCGGTGCGTATGCGTCCGCGAGACAGACCGTGGTCGGCATGGAGGCAAATCCCGCCATCTATAACACGAATTATATCAACACGACGAGGGAGGCCTGTGCTCTGATCAGGGAGGTCTCCTCCGATGGATTCCGGCTCAATCTCGATACAGGGACAATGCTCGAGAACCAGGAGCCGGTCGAGGTTCTGGAAGGCAGTGCGGGGCTGATCCATCACGTACATATCAGTGAGCCTTTCTTAAAGCCGGTCGTCACTGACCTTGACAGGAGACTGTTTCACGGCGAGCTGGCAGCTTTTTTGCGGGAGAATGGTTATCAGGGATATGTGTCGGTGGAGATGGGGAGGATGGACGATGCACAGAGCCGGCTTTCCGTGCTGGACGAGATCCTGGCGTATGGAAGGGAGATGTTTGGATGATCTATGGAGGCGGAGTGGGGGTTCCGGCCTTTGAATATTTTGAGTACGAGCAGAGGACGAGCGATTATGTGGTGCTGATCCCTGTCATCAACGAGGGGGAGCGCATCTTGAAGGAGCTCTACCGCGCATACAAGCATCATATCGCGGACTATGCGGACATTGTGATCTGTGATGGCGGCTCGACGGATGGAAGCCTGGAGGAGAGGAGACTGAAGAAGCTTCAGGTGAACGCGCTGCTGGTCAAAAAGGACACAGGAAGGCAGGGCGCACAGCTGCGCATGGGGATATACTGGGCTCTCAGGAGAGGATACAGGGGTGTGATCACCATAGACGGGAATTATAAGGACAGTATCGAGGACGTTCCGCGCTTTATCCAGAAGCTTGAGGAGGGCTATGACTTTGTCCAGGGCTCCCGCTTTATCAAGGGGGGAAGGGCAGTCAACACCCCGTTTGTCAGACATATCGCGGTGCGTCTGATCCATGCGCCGGTGATCTCGCTGACAGCCGGGCAGCATTTCACGGACACGACCAACGCTTACAGGGCTTACTCTTCGCGTTATCTGTCCGATGAACGGGTAGCGCCGCTGCGCGATATCTTTATGACGTACGAGCTCCTTGCCTATCTGTCGGTCAGGGCGACACAGCTCGGCTACAGGGCGTGTGAGATTCCGGTCATGCGGGTGTATCCCGAAAAGGGAAAAACACCGACAAAGATCAGTTTCTTCAAGGGGAACAGTGAGCTGTTGAAAATACTGTTCCGCAATTTTAGGGGAGCGTATGATCCAAAATAAGCACAAAAAATCGGCCGGAAATCAAAAGGATTTGGTGATGATACAGCTTTACATGATATTGCGGGGCGTGCTATAATAGCACAGGGTTTGATATTTGGCAGCGGGCGTCCGAACGTGTCATCAACAATTATTTGAGGGAGCAGAATGGAGAATATCAGAAGGAAAAACAAAATGATCGAGACGTACAGTGTCCTCATGATTGATATTTTGTGCGTTGTCGTCTCCTATGCGTTGGCATTGTTCATTCGATTTAATATCATTCATTATGAGGATTATCCCGGACAGTTTCATCTGATGGTCGGGGCATATATCGTGATATTGTGTCTGCTCTACAACATGTTTCTGGATGCGAACAGAAATATTTTTACGAGGGGATATTACCAGGAGTTTTATTACACTGCCAGATATACAGCGATCCTTGTGGTAGGACTGGTTGTGATCTTATATCTCCTGCAGCAGTCCTATGAGTTTTCGCGTTCGGTGTACGGCATATTTGCGATCCTGAACACGCTGGTCACCTATGTGGTGCACATGGCATTTAAAAAGGCGATCTGGAAATACTACAGGAAGAGTACAGGTGCAGAGAAGATGCTTGTCGTCACAAAGGACATCCTGGCGGAAGAGGTGCTCGGAAATCTCATCAAAGGGAAAGAATGGTACTATGACATCACGGCTGCCGTGATCTATGACGCGGACAGGAGAGGGGATATAGTCAGGAATGTGCCGGTGGTGGCGTCGAGGGAGGATTTGTATGAGACGGTGGTCCAGATGATGGTGGACGAAGTGTTCATATGCCTGCCGGGAGCACCGCAGGCAGAGGTGCGCGATATGGTACAGCGGTTTGAGGAGATGGGGCTTACCTGTCACTACAATGTCGATCTGTTCAGCCATGCCAACCCCAATACGTATGTGCAGCAGATGGCAGGCTACAGTGTGATCTCCTTCTCGCTGAAGACGATGGATTCCAGACGCCTGCTCGTCAAACGTCTGGTCGATATTCTGGGGGCGGTTGTGGGACTTGCGATCACTGCTGTGCTGACGCCGTTTGTGGCGCTTGCGATCAAGATCGATTCGCCTGGACCTGTGTTTTTTTCCCAGACACGCATCGGGAAAAACGGGCGCCGCTTTAAGATCTGGAAGTTCCGGTCCATGTATACGGATGCGGAGGAGCGCAGGAGGGAGCTGGAGACACACAATGAGGTGAAGGGTCTGATGTTCAAGATGGAGGATGATCCGCGTGTCACCAGGGTCGGCAGGTTCATCAGAAGGACGAGTCTCGATGAGACGCCGCAGTTTCTCAACATCCTGGTCGGTGATATGAGCCTGGTCGGCACACGGCCGCCGACGGAGGATGAGTTTGAGCACTACAATGGCTACTACAGAAGGCGCATGAGTATCACGCCAGGGCTGACAGGACTGTGGCAGGTGAGCGGCAGGAGTGATATACGGGATTTTGAGGAGATCGTGAAGCTTGATCTGGAGTACATAGACAACTGGTCTTTGGGACTTGACGTCAAGATCTTGTTTATGACAGTGTTTGCGGTTCTTGGGAGGAAGGGCTCAAAATGATGCTATGAGAGAACTACAGTATTGTGAGATATTAAAGACGAATATCAATGTGACCAACATGCAGGATACACTTGCCTATATCGGCGCGCGGATCGATGCGCTCCGCGGCAGTTATATCTGTGTGTCCAATGTGCACACGACAGTGATGTCCTATGAGAGTGAGCATTACCGCACGGTACAGAACAGTGCGGCGATGGCGCTGCCCGACGGAGGGCCGCTTTCTAAATACAGCAGGTTTGCGGGATTCCGGAATGCAGAGCGGGTCACCGGTCCGGATCTGATGGTAGAACTGTTCCGGATATCGGCACAAAAGGGATACAGGCATTTTTTTTACGGTTCCACGCAGGAGACGCTGGACGATATGCGGACAGCGCTGCGAAGGGACTACCCCGGCATGGTGGTTGCCGGGATGTATGCTCCGCCGTTTCGGCCGCTAACGGAGGAGGAGGACCAGAAGATCATCGCGCTGATCAACGATGCCAGGCCTGATTTTATCTGGGTAGGGCTCGGTGCGCCGAAGCAGGAAGAATGGATGTACGACCACCGCGGAGCGCTGAATGCGGTATCAGTCGGCGTCGGAGCCGGGTTTGACTATCTGGCGGGACATATCAGGAGGGCGCCGCGGATCATGCAGGTACTCTGTCTGGAGTGGCTGTACAGGCTTTTGCAGGATCCTAAGCGCTTGTGGAAGCGGTATGTGACGACAAATGTAAAATTTTTGAAATATATCTGCAGGGAAAATTTTTGTGGAAAAAACAGTTGAGAAACAGGATTATTTATGCGCAGACCCGTGCAGAGGAAATATGCCGCCAGTGCGGCGCACGGGTCGCGCGGGAGTAGGGGAAGATGGCTCTTCCCTACTTGATTTAAAAAATAAAAAAGCAGAGAGAGAAAGAAAAGCAGTCATGAAAAATGATATTTGGTATCACGCAGATGATTTTGGAGTGACAACAGAACAGTCAGAACGGATTCTTGACTGCTGCCAGAATGGCGTGTTGAACAGCATCAGCGTGCTTCCCAATACACCTGTACTGGGAGAGGCGCTGGAGATACTGAATCGGGTCGATCCCGATGGAACGCGGATCCGCCGCGTTCTGCACCTGAATTTTGTGGAGGGGAAACCGCTTGCAGGGGCGGAGCATGTTCCAGTATTAGTGGACAGCAGTGGTTATTTTGATAAATCATTTTTTCATTTTTTTGAGTGGAATTATATAAAAAGAGGGGCTGGAAGACGCAGTGTCGTCCGACAGCTCAAGGCAGAGATCGCAGCACAGCTGCGGGCTGTGACGACTGTATGTGATTACAGGATCACTGCGATCGACTCCCATCAGCATTACCATATGATCCCGATCATATTTGACAGTCTGATGGAGGTTTTGTCAGAGAGAGAATTTGAACACCTTAGGATCTGCCAGATTCGAATACCGGTAGATCCGGCAGCTCCGCTGATGCATAACGCACAGATGCGCAGGGGAGTGCCGGGGATCAACTGGGTGAAATGGTGCATCCTTAAAATATACGCAGGGCGAAATAAAAAAGTTTTGCGCGGCAAGGGAATAGAAACGCCTGTTTTTTTTGGTATTTTCTATACCCTGTCTCTTTTAACCATCTCCGCGCCCACGAGACTCATGAGCAGGGGGGGGGGGGGGGGGGGGGTGGGAAA